>NZ_JBHWBP010000461.1:0-5168 GCF_042735575.1 Streptomyces sp. NPDC059564
CAGGCCGACGGCGCGGCCGGCCAGGGTGGTGGCGAGGAGGCGGCCAGCAACTGGTTCGCCCCCCGCAAGGCCGCCCCGGCCCCCGCCCCGGCCCCCGCGCCGGCCGGCGCGAGCTACGGTTCCTCGGCACCCGCCGGCGCCCCGGCCCCCGGCGCGGGCTTCGCACCCCCGGCCGTGCCCGGGCACCCGCAGCCCCCGGCGCCGCACGGCAGCGGCGCGGGCTTCGCGCCCGCCCCCGCGGCGGGCAGCCCCGGCGTGGGCGCGCCCGCGTACCCGGCGTACGACGGCGGCCCCGTCACCGAGGCGTTCCCGGCCTTCGCGGAGCCCGAGGGGCCGACCGGGGGACCCGCGATGGGGACCGTACCCGTACGGGGCGACGAGACCCCGCGCTGGCCCGGCCCCGAGGCCATGGACGCCCCGGCCCGCGGCCCGGTGCCGACGCCCGGCCCGCTCTCGCCGCCCCCCGGCCCGCAGCCGCCGCGGCAGACCACCCCGGTGCCGCCCGCCCCGGCGGCGAAGGGCAAGAAGGCCGGGAAGGCCGGCAAGCCCGCCAAGCCGGCCAAGAAGGGCCGCTCCAAGCTGGTCCTGCTCGGCGGCGCCGTCGTCGTCCTCGCCGGCGTGGCCTACGGCGCCGGGCTGCTCATGAACCACTCCGACGTCCCCAAGGGCACCACCGTCCTCGGCGTCGACATCGGCGGCAGCCGCGACGAGGCCATCAGCAAGCTCCAGGGCGCCTTCGGCACCCGCGCCTCGGCCCCGCTCCAGCTGAACGTGGGCGGCAAGCAGGTCGAGCTGAAGCCCGAGAAGGCCGGCCTGACCCTCGACAGCCAGACCACGGTCCGCAACGCGGCGGGCAGCGACTACAACCCCGTCACCGTCGTCGGCTCGCTCTTCGGCGTCGAGCGCACGGCCGAGGCCGTCATGCCCGTTGACGAGGAGAAGCTGCGGGTCGCCCTCCAGGAGCTGTCCGGCACCGCCGGTTCGGCCACCGAGGGCACCATCAAGTTCGACACCGGCAAGCCCGTCGCGGTCCCCGGCAAGGCGGGCACCAGCCTCGACGTCGACGGTTCCGTCGACATCGTCAACAAGGCCTTCCACGAGCTCGTCGCCACCGGCAAGGCCGCCGCCGTCGAACTCCCCACCGCCACCAAGGAACCCACCGTCACCCAGGCGGAACTGAACCGGGCCATGAAGGAGTTCGCCGAACCGGCGATGTCCGGCGTCGCCACCGTCAAGGCGGGCACCAAGAGCATCAACTTCGGTGCCAAGTCCCTGCCGAAGATCCTCAGCATGACGGTGGTGGACGGCCGCCTCGTCGAGAAGTACGACCTGGAGGCCCTGAAGGAGACCTACGGGAACACCTTCGACGGGATCATGATCACGCGGGGCACCGGCGCGAAGACCGCCGTCACCCCGCAGGACGTCGTCGGCGCCCTCGGCAAGGCGCTCGTCGGCAAGTCCCCCGCCGAGCGGACCGTGACCATCGACACCAACGCGAGCTGACGGTCCCGCACACCGCACACGGCCCCTTCCCGGACCCCCGGGGAGGGGCCGCGTCGCGTCCGGCACGACTGCCCGTCATGTCCACGGCATGACATCCGTCATGCCGCAGTCACGACGGCGGACACTGCCGGGCGCACCCCCGTACGGGCGAACCTTGAGCCATGACGACGACGACCCCGGCGCACACAGCCGCCGCCCCGGACACCACGCCCGTCACGGTGGTGAGCTTCCAGAACGTGACCAAGAGCTACGGCCAGGTCCGCGCGGTCGACGGCCTCTCCCTGGAACTCCACCCGGGCGAAACCGTCGCCCTCCTCGGCCCCAACGGCGCGGGGAAGTCCTCCACCCTCGACCTCCTCCTCGGACTGCGCCCCGCCGACTCCGGCGAGGTCCGCCTCTTCGGCACCACGCCCCGCGAGGCCCTCGCGGCCGGCCGGGTCGGCGCGATGCTCCAGAGCGGCGGCCTGATGGAGGAAGTGACCGTACGCGAGCTCGTCTCGCTCGGCTGCGCCCTGCACCCCCGCCCGCACCCCGTGGACGAGGTCCTCACCCGCGCCGGGATCGCGGAGATCGCCGGCCGGATGGTCAACAAGCTCTCCGGCGGCCAGGAGCAGCGGGTCCGCTTCGCGCTGGCCACCGCCGGCCACAACGACCTGATCGTCCTCGACGAGCCCACCACCGGCATGGACGTCACCTCCCGCCAGGCCTTCTGGGCCACCATGCGGGAACAGGCCGCCCAGGGCCGCACGGTCCTGTTCGCCACCCACTACCTGGAAGAGGCGGACGCCATCGCCGACCGGGTGCTGGTCCTCAACAAGGGCCGGCTCCTCGCCGACGGCACCGCCGCCGAGATCAAGGCCAAGGCCGGAGCCCGCAAGGTCGCCTTCGACCTCGACGGAGACGTCGACGAAGACGCGCTGCGCGCCCTGCCGGGCCTGACCGCCTTCGAGCGGCACGGCGCCACCGTCAAGCTCCAGTCGAGCGACGCCGACGCGACCGTGCACGCCGTGTACGGGCTCGGCCTCTACCCCCGGAACCTGGAGGTCGCGGGCCTCGGCCTGGAGCAGGCCTTCATCGCCCTCACCGAGGCCGAGGAGGCCACCCGATGAACGCCGGAACGTACCAGCTGGTCAAGCTGGAGATCACCCGCGCCCTGCGCAACAAGAAGTACCTGTTCTTCACCGTGCTCTACCCGGCCGCCCTCTTCCTGATGCTCGGCGGCACCATCCCGGGCAAGACCAAGGTCCTGGGCACCGAACTGACGATGCCCGCCTTCTACATGGTCGCCATGGCCTCCTTCGGCGCCCTGACCGCCGTCCTGATGGGCAACAGCGAACGCATCGCCAAGGAGCGGGAGAAGGGCTGGGTCCGCCAGCTGCGCCTGACCGCCCTGCCCGGCCGCGGCTACGTCCTCGCCAAGACCGCCAGCGCGGGCGTGCTCTCGCTGCCCGCCATCCTCGTCGTCTTCGCCGTCGCCGCCGGAGTCAAGGACGTACGGTTCGAGGCCTGGCAGTGGCTCTCCCTCACCGCCGCGATCTGGGCCGGCAGCCTGGTCTTCGCCGCGCTGGGCGTGGCCATCGGCTACCTGGCCAGCGGGGACACCGTCCGCCCCATCACGATGCTGTTCTACTTCGGCCTCTCCATCCTCGGCGGCCTGTGGATGCCCACCACGAACTTCCCGCAGTGGCTCCAGAACATCTCCGAGTGGCTGCCGACCCACGCCTACGCGGGCCTCGGCCAGGCGATCGAGCTGGGAGGCGCCCCCCACGTCAAGGACGTGGCGATCCTCGCGGGGTACTTCGTACTCTTCACCGGTGCGGCCGCCTGGCTGTACCGCAAGGACTCGCTGAAGGCGTGAACGCAGTGACGGTGCAAGAGCACACGGACCCGGGCACGACGCGGGCGACGGGCGGCATCCGCATCGGGGTCCGCCCCGAGAACCGCCGCCACCAGATCGTGAAGCTCACGTGGACCGGCCTGTGGCTCTTCTACCTCAGCGCCCCCGTCATCGACCTGGTCCGGGGCGGCCACAGCGCCGGCGCCCGGCTGCTCGGGACGCTCGGTCTCGCCGCGTTCGTCGTCTGGTACCTGGTCCTCGTCCTGCGGGTCGGCCGCGAGACGGCCGTGCCGCGGGTGCTGCTCTCGCTGGGCGTCCTCGCCGCGCAGGCCACGGTCCTGTCCCTGACCCTGGGCCGGGAATGGCTCGTGCTGTTCGTCTACGTGTCCATCTCCTCCGGCGCCGCGCTGCCGGGGGAGTGCTCCCGCTGGACGGTCCCCGGCGCCACCGCCCTGCTCGCCGCGACGGCCTCCGTCGTGCCCGGCGGCGACGAGTACCTGGCGGGCCTGCTGATCCCGGCCCTGATGGGCGGATTCGCGATGGTCGGGGTCCGCGCCATGATCCGCACCACCATGGAACTGCGCGAGGCCCGGGCCACGGTGGCGCAGCTCGCGGCCAACGAGGAACGCCTGCGGATGGCCCGCGACCTGCACGACCTGCTGGGCCACTCGCTGTCGCTGATCACGCTGAAGAGCGAGCTCGCGGGCCGGATGCTGCCGGACCACCCCGACCGGGCCGCCCGTCAGGTGGCCGACATCGAGCAGGTCTGCCGACAGGCGCTGGTCGACGTTCGGGAGGCCGTCAGCGGCTACCGGCGGCCCACCCTGCCCGGCGAACTGGCCGGTGCCCGTACGGCCCTGACGGCGGCCGGGGTCGCGGCCGACCTGCCGACGGAGGCCCCGGCGGAACTCGCCGAGGAGGAGGAATCGGCCCTCGCCTGGTCGCTGCGCGAGGCCGTGACGAACGTGGTCCGGCACAGCGGGGCCAAGCGCTGCACGGTCACCCTGACGTCCTGCCAGACGCTGGCGGGCCCGGTGATGGAGCTGACCGTGGCCGACGACGGCGCGGGCGGCCCCGCCGTCCCCGGCAACGGCCTGACCGGCCTCACGGAGCGGCTGGAAGCGGTCGGTGGCAGCCTGTCGGCGGGCCCGGCGGGCAAGACCGGCTTCCGCGTGCTGGTCCGGGTCCCCCTAGGATCCCCCTCATGACCGACGCCGCGCCCATCCGCATCCTGCTGGCCGAGGACCAGTCGATGGTCCGCGAGGCCCTCGCCGCGCTGCTGGGCCTGGAGCCGGACATCGAGGTGCTGGCCCAGGTCGCCCGGGGCGACGAGGTCGTGGCGGCGGCCCGGGCCCACGACGTGAACGTGGCCCTGCTGGACATCGAGATGCCGGGCATGACGGGCATCGAGGCGGCCGCCGCGCTGCGGGCCGCGGAACCCGCCCTCAAGATCGTCGTCCTGACCACCTTCGGCCGGCCCGGCTACCTCCGCGGCGCGATGGAGGCGGGGGCCTCCGCGTTCCTGGTCAAGGACGCGCCGGCCGCGCAACTCGCGGACGCGGTACGGAAGGTCCTGGCGGGGGAGCGGGTCATCGACCCGACCCTGGCGGCGGCGGCCCTGGCGGAGGGCGCGAATCCCCTCACGGACCGGGAGCGGGAGGTCCTGCGGGAGACGGAGTTCGGCGCGACCAACGCGGAACTGGCGGCCCGCCTGCACCTGTCGCAGGGCACGGTCCGCAACTACCTCTCGACGGCCATCCAGAAACTGGCGGCGCGCAACCGTGCCGAAGCGGTACGCGTGGCCCGCGAAAAGGGCTGGCTGTAACCC
>NZ_JBHWBP010000462.1:0-5166 GCF_042735575.1 Streptomyces sp. NPDC059564
CGGGTGTGGGCTGGCGGCGGCTTCCCGCGTGGGCGGAGACGTGCGCGGCCACTGCGGATGTGCTGACCGGACAGGAGATGCACGAGCGCACGCTGTGGCTCGCTGTTCCCCTGCCGGGCAAGGGCGGAGCCGCGGCCGCTTCCCTCCATGCCCTGTACGGGGAGCTGTCGGCGGTTCTGGATCTCCCGCCGGTAGCGGTGCCCGAGGCCGAGGTTCACGCCGCGGTCGCGGAGGCCGGGCGGATCCAGACCTCTTTGGGGGGCGGGCTGGGTCTGCGGCCAGCGTCCCCAGCGGAGATCGTGTGGATGGTGCAGCACTCCATCCACCGCGGCCTCGATGCGGAGCCGCTTCTCTCGGATGCTGAGCACAGCCCCCTGTACGGCAGCCGCGTCCACGCGGGACAGGTCCGCTCCCCCTCGTACGCGGACCTGGGGCAGATCCGTCTGGCTGAAGGCGGCCAGGACATCGTCGAGAAAGCCAAGGCCGCCCGGGGACCGTGGTGGCGCACGGCAGCAACGTCCTCGCCGCTGGGCCGCCGCTGGCTCCAGGCCGAATCGGAGGCCGGGACCGGCTACCAGGCGCACCTGGTGCTGGCCGAGCTCCCGCCGGCGGTGCCGGTGGAATCGGCCGATGTCCTCGCGCAGCTGGAAGCGCTGCCGTTCCCGGTCGATGTCACGGTGGATCTGCGGGTGGTACCGGCGAAGAAGGCGCGTGCTCAGGTCCAGCGCAAGAAGCGCGAACTCCTTGACCAGGCCGGCCAGTACGGTGCGCAGCCCACCGGGATGCCGCACTCGCTGCCGAATGCGGCAGGGGACCTGGCGGAGCAGGACGCGCGTATGGCGCGGACCTCGGTGGAGGTCGAGGTCCAGTCGGTGACGGTGCTGTCCGTGTGGGGGCCGGCCGCGGCTGTGTGTGATGCACGGGCGCGGGAGCTGTCGGCCGCTCTGTCGGGGGGAGATTACCGGGCGGAGCGCCCCTACGGGATGCAGGAAGACCTCTTCGCCCTGGGTCTGCCAGGTATGCCCAGGGCGCCGAAGCTGGGGCAGTTTACGCAGCATCAGCTGTCGGAGGACTGGGCGGCGTGCGGTGCGCTGACGCTATCCCGGGTGGGGGATCCGGCCGGGGCGATGATCGGCTACGACCTGGACAGCGGCACGATCCGCCCGGTCCTGCTGAACCCGGCCGACGCCCCACAGGTCAACGCCTCCGCCTCGAGCGCGGTGGTCGGGGATCTGGGCGGCGGCAAGAGTGTGCTGGAGAAGCTTGTCACCGGCGCGGTGGTGGACCGGGGTGGGCGAGCCATCGTCATCGACCGGACTCCCATCCGGGAATGGGCCCGCTTCGGGCAGAGCGCGATGGGGAATCGGTGTCAGGTCATCGACGCCGCCCAGGCCCGGATCTCCATCGACCCGCTGCGGGTTTTCGGCGGTCCGGTCGGCGCCCACTACGCTCTGTCCTACCTGACCTTGCAGCTGGGGGTCGGCGCGATGACGGCCGCCGGCGCTGTCCTCCACCGCGCTGTCGAAGAAGTCGCGGGTGGGCCCGGGCCGTCCATGGGCAAAGTCCTGGACGTCCTCACAGCCCTCGCCGAAAGCAGCTGCGGCACAAGCCGTGCAGACGCGGCCGCCACCATGGCCGACCTGCTGCGCATCGTGCGCGGCAGCCCCCTCGCGGCGATGGTGTTCGATGCGGACCTGCCGCCGGTCACCCTTGCCGGGGACCTGGGCGCGGACCTGGTGGTGGTCACCACCACCGGCCTGACCCTGCCGCCGCGGGAAGCGTTCGCGGACACCGAGGTGCTGCGCCAGCAGCCGCTGGAGGCGTTGATCGGGCGGGCCGTGCTGTATCTGATCGCGGCCATCGCCCGGCAAGCCGCTTTCACCGAGCCGGAGCGGTTCTGCCTGGTCGCCCTGGACGAGTGCTACTGGCTGACCTCCTCGGCGGAAGGGTCCTCGCTGGTCCACGAGATCCTCCACGACGGCCGCAAACACGGCGCAGGCTGCTTCCTCGGCGCCCACGACGAAGAGGAACTCGGCAAGGACGCAGCCCTGATCGCCTACCGGTTCCTGGCCCGCACCACCGACCGCGTCCGCGCCGCGAAGGGCCTGCGCTTCCTGGGTCTGGACGGCGAGGACGAGGAACTGCTCCGGCTCGTGACGACCGGCCTGTCTCCCGTCGGCCAGGCCGGCCGCGAGGGCGAAATGCTGCTGCGCGATCCGCGCATGCAGGTCGGCCGGATCAAGGTCATCGTCCCGCCCGTGCCCCGCCTCAAAGAATCGATCTTCACCACACCCGGCCGGACCGCACAAGCCACAGCCACCAGGGGGACCTCATGACCCGCACCACCACCGCTGCGCGGCTGCTTCTCGGCGGAGCCGTCGCACTGCTCCTGATCACCTGCACCGCCGCCGCCTGGGCCATGCCCCACACCCGTCCGTCCCCGCCCACCATCACTGCCAGGTTCGAAGCAGGCGCTAGCGAGGGCTGTGACCTGATCGCGGGACCGGCCACCGCCTACTGCGGCACCACCCGGATGCCGGGCCCGACCGTGAAGGCCGCCGTCTGGCCTGCCGGTCTCAACAGCCGCACCGCACTGCTGCTGGTCTCCACCGCCGCAGTCGCCGCTGCCATCGGGCTTGTAAGCAGCGCCGGGCGGCGGCTGTGATCGCGCGCTTCCCCGTCGACCGGGGGACGGTGCGGGCAGCCGGGTTCGTCGCGCTGCTCACCGTCGTGTTCCTGGTGACGAACACCGCGGTCGCGGCCGCAGCGGACGGGAGCGGTGCCTCAGGGGGCGGACTGCTGGGCCCGCTGGACCTTCACACCCGTGAGGGTGCGCTGCTCAGCGGCTACCAACTGGAGGCCGTGGCGGGCGTGCCGGAAGGGGTTCCGGCGGTCCAGCTGGTCGAGAACGGCGGGGTGCCGGACCTTGACGTGGCCGGGCAGACTCAGCGGCTGGTGCTGTCTGGGCTGTTCACGCTGGTGCGGCTGCTGGTCGGGCTGTGTGGCTGGCTGCTCGACTTCGTCTTCAAGTTCCCCCTCCAGAGCCTGCTGACGGATCCGGCGCAGCGCCTCGCCGACGCCTACGAACGGCACGTGGTCGGTGCGCTTGGTCTCCAGGGCCTGCTGCTGACGTGGGCTTTTATGTTCGGGCTGATCCTTTTCGTGCGGGGCAAGGTCGGTACGGGGCTGGGAGAGATCGTGATGACCCTGGTCATCGCGGCCCTGGCCGCCAGTGCCCTCATCCGACCCGACTATCTGCTGGGCAGGGACGGCCCCCTCGACCAGACCCACCAGGCCGCCATCGAGGTCGCGTCCATCACCACCAGCTCCTACTTCGACACCCCCGCCCGCGGGGCACGCCCCTGCGACAGTGCGGTCGGCCCGGCTCACGAGGCGTGCGTGAAGGAGCGGGTCGAGGCCAAGGCCGTGACCACCCCGATCCAGAACGCGCTCACCGACGCCCTGGTCGTCAAGCCCTACATGCTGCTCCAGTACGGCCGGATCCTCGACCCGAAGAACCCGGGCGACGCCGCCGCGTACAAAGCCCACGTGAAGTGGGTCAAGAGCAGTCAGCCCGAGCAGCGGCCGGGCAGCGTCGACCTCTCGAAGTGCGACGGGGTTGTCGGGCCTCTCAAGCAGGACTGCGAACGCCGCCTCGCCGAGAACGGCGGCGAGCAGGCGGCCCCTGCCAACCCGGACTGCAAGCTGCTGTTCGGGGCGGCGAAGGAGACGTGCGAACACCAGGGGGCCGAGGTCCAGGCGAACCCGTGCGGAAAGCTGGATGGTCCCTCCCGGGACTACTGCGAGAACGGCACCGGACGCGCCAAAAACGACAAGGACTCCGCGTTCTCGACCCTCGTCAAGGATCTGGATGCCGCTGGGCCGGTCGGCAAGGCGTGCGCCGCGTACGCGGTGGAGCCCACCTGGGATCGGGTCTGGTCGGTCATCGCCCTGCTCATCGCCGTCATCGTCGTCTCACTCATGATCGTTTCGATGGCGGTGGTGATGCTCGGCGCGCAGGGCGCGGATGCCGCGACCGCCGCGGCCGGACCCATCGCCTGGGTATGGGCGATGCTGCCCGGCCCCTCCCGGATGCTGCTGTGGCGGTGGCTGGGTGTCTTCATCGTCTCAGCGCTGGTCTCCTTCATGGCCGCGATGGCCCTGCCGCTCTTCGGGATCGCCGTGGACGCCCTGCTGTCGGACAGCGGCCCCGACCTGATGGTGGAACGGCTGCTGCTGGTCGACGCCCTCGCCCTCGCCTTCCTGGTCATGCACCGCCGGATCCTGGCCGCCACGGCCGGCTTCGGACAGCGCATGGCCACCCGGATGCGGTACTCGAAGATCGGCGGCAGTCACCTGCGGGGCGACAGCTCCGAGCTCGGCGCGGCGCTCGCCATGCACGGCCCCGCCGCCACCGGAAGCGGCGGAGGCTTCGGACGGTACAGCGGACCGTCGGCCGCGCACAGCGCATTCGGCGCCCGGCTGCGCTCACTCGGCAGCCTCGCTTCGCTCAGCGACGGCAGCGGGATGCCGATGTCGCCGGGCCGGCTGCTCGGCGACGCGCTGGCCGAAGGACGGCGCGGGATCGTCCCGCTGGCCATGGCACTGCGCGGCACGCACACCGCCGTGCGCGGCGCGCGCACCGCCCTGATCGGCCCCAGGCCCGGCACGCACCCTGCGGCCGCCCGGCTTCACAACACCGCGAACGGCACCCGGCCGGGGGCTGGGGGCGAGATGGTGGTGGACCATTGGACCGGCAGGATCCTCCATGACCCCGACGCCGACCGGCCCCTGCTCGGATCGCGCGTCCACGCCCGCGCCTCCCGCCTGCGCGGCTACCGCATCGCCTCCCGCACCGCCCGCGTCGCCTACGGCGCGACCCTGGGCCTGCCCCGCAACATCGGCCGCGCGCGCGGCCGGGCCTCGGAGTTCACCGACGACGCCCGAACACAACTGCTGGTGGCAGCTCACCAGGTCCGTGACGACGCCGGCCGGTGGGCGGACGGCGGCCGCGCTGTCCGTGACCGCGTCGACCACACCGGTCAGGCTCTCGCCACCACCTGGCAGGTCCATGACCCCATGGGCTCCGTCCGTGACGTCGCCATCGCGGCAGCCATCCACACCCCACCGCTGCACGGTAGCGACCGCACGCCCGAGCCCCGGACC
>NZ_JBHWBP010000463.1:0-5115 GCF_042735575.1 Streptomyces sp. NPDC059564
TGCCAGGACGCACCCGAGCCCGCCCTCCGGGGAGAGCGGGCTCGGGGGGACCTGCCGGCCTCGGTCGTGTAGGTCCAGGGGGCGTCGGTGCGGTTGGCGGAGGTGACGTAGAACTGCGCGCCCAGGTCCGGGCCACCGCTGAACGTCAGCCGGAACTTGCCGTCCGCGACGAGCGCCGCGCCGTCCACGTACGGGGCGTACTTCAGCGCGCGCGTGGGACGCAGGCCCTTCTCCTGGCGCGGCATGACGCCCTCGGCCGGCGGGGTGGCACGGAAGTCGGGGTGCCGCTCGCGGTCCTGCGGGTACCAGGCGCCGGTGTCGGGCAGCCGGACCGTCTCGGTGTCCTTGCGGGCGAAGTCGAACGCGGAGGTGAGGTCACCGCAGACGGCGCGGCGCCAGGGCGAGATGTTGGGCTCGGTCACGCCGAACCGCTGCTCCATGAAGCGGATGACCGAGGTGTGGTCGAAGGTCTCGGAGCAGGAGTAGCCGCCGGTGCTCCACGGGGAGACCACGAGCATCGGCACGCGCGGGCCGAGACCGTACGGTCCGGCGACGTAGCCGGGCTTGCCGGGGAAGACGTCCAGGGCGGTGGACACGGTCGACAGGCCTTGCGCGGCGCTCGCCGGGGCGTAGGGCGGGACGACGTGGTCGAAGAAGCCGTCGTTCTCGTCGTAGGTGATGAAGAGCGCGGTACGGGCCCACACGTCCGGGTTGGAGGTGAGGGCGTCCAGCACCTGCGCGATGTACCAGGCGCCGTAGTTGGAGGGCCAGTTCGCGTGTTCGCTGAACGCCTCGGGGGCGGCGATCCACGAGATCTGGGGCAGGGTGCCGGCGGCGACGTCGGCGCGGAGCCGGTCGAAGTAGCCCTCGTCGGCCTTGGCGTTCGTACCCGTCCGGGCCTTCTCGTACAGCGCGTCGCCGGGGTTGGCGTTGCGGTAGTTGTTGAAGTAGAGGAGCGAGTTGTCGCCGTAGTTGCCGCGGTAGGCGTCGTTGATCCAGCCCCAGGAGCCGCCGGCGTTCAGGCCGTCGCCGATGTCCTGGTAGACCTTCCAGGAGATCCCGGCCGCCTCCAGGCGCTCGGGGTAGGTGGTCCAGCCGTAGCCCGCCTCGGCGTTGTTGAGGACCGGGCCGCCGCCCTTGCCGTCGTTGCCGGTGTGGCCCGACCACAGGTAGTAGCGGTTCGGGTCGGTGGAGCCGATGAACGAGCAGTGGTACGCGTCGCAGACGGTGAACGCGTCGGCGAGGGCGTAGTGGAACGGGATGTCGTCACGCGTCAGGTACGCCATGGTGGCCGGCGTCTTGGCGGGGATCCAGTTGTCGTACTTGCCCTTGTTGAAGGCGCTCTGTCCGCCCGCCCAGTCGTGGTTCAGGCCCTGGAGGAACTCCATGCCGAGGTCGTCGGACGGCGGCCGGAAGGGCAGCGTCTCCTTGGTGCCGTTGGACTGGTGGAAGACGGACTTGCCGCTGGGCAGGGTCACCGGGCGAGGGTCGCCGAAGCCGCGGACGCCGCGCATGGCGCCGAAGTAGTGGTCGAAGGAACGGTTCTCCTGCATCAGGACCACGATGTGCTCGACATCGGCGATGGTGCCGGTGGTCCCCTGCGCGGGGATGGCCGCGGCGCGCGCGATGCTCTCGTTGAGCATCGTCAGGGCGGCGGCGCCACCCGCGAGCTGCAGGAAGCGGCGACGGTTCAGTTCAGCCATGGTGGAACGACCTCTGCGGTTTTGAGGGTGGTTGAGCGCCCCCAGCACAGCGTGCCCGGGGTACCGGACAGGGAGCCTGGCGTGACCATGGCGGATACGCCAGACGAACGGCAGGCGGATTCAGGCCGAGTTCGGCCATTTCCGAGCCACGGGTCGGCGCGCCCGTGCGGAGCGGCGCGCTATCGGTGGCCACCCGCCCGGGAAGCTGCCTGCCGTTCGGCATGGGCCCCCGGGCCTGCCTGGGCCTGCGGTTCGCGCTCCGGGAGTCGGCCGTCCTGCTCGGACACCTGCTGCCCGCCCACCCCCCGCGCGGTCATCCGCCGGTTGCACGGCAGACTCCCCGAGTCCTCCCACTCGTCGCGATCAGGGCCTTACGATGCCCGAGCCAGGCGCGTCCAGCGCGCGACGGGGCGTCAGGGGGAGGCGCGATGGCCGCACGACCGTACGACCGCACACCCGGAGCGCGCGAGATACCCGACGAGCTGCCGGACCACGCCGGGCGGGGGCTTCCGGGCGGGGTCGAGCTGTACCACCTGAGGCCGGACGGCGGCATCGTACTGGCCGACCGGGAGGGCTCCCGGGAACTCGGGCCGGAACGGGAGTTCCTGCGGTTCATCGACGACGGACAGTTCGCCCACTACCTCGTGGGCGACGCGGGCACCTCGCCGGAGCGGCCCTCCAACGCCACCGTCAAACTCGGGGTGGTGGGCCCGCGCAGCGCCTTCACCCCGCACGCGCACGGCGGCGAGCACTTCGTCCTCAGCCTCGGCCACGCCGCCTGCGGACTCCACGACCCGGACCGCGGACGCGTCACCGAAGTCCCCCTCACACCCGGCATGTTGATCCGGATCCCGGAAATGATGCCGCACTCCTTCGTGAACCGGGGCCGGTCCCCGCTGACGATCCTCGCCGCCAACACGGGATACGGCATCGACCACGAGGACTACGCGATCACCGCCGCGGAAGCCGAACACCGGGCCACCGCGAACGCCGCGCGGCCCGGCCCGGCCGGCCGCACCTCCCCGACGCTCACCACCGCCACCGACTACCGGACCCTCGCCGCGGCGCTGCGCGACATCGAGCGCGCCCAGCGGGTCCACGGCATCGCCGGCACCACCGTCCGCGAGCGGCTCGCCGCACGGCTGCGCCGGATGGCGACCGCCCTGGAGGCCCCCCGGTGATCTGCCCGCACTGCGAACGCAACCTGCTCCGCAAGGAACGCACCGGCAACATCTGCTCCCACTGCAAGCGCCGCTACGCCCTGGACCCCAAGACCAACTCCCTGCGCCTCAGCGACCTCCGCGTCCGCCGCATCGCCACCGGCCTCACGGACGGGGGCCGCATCCGGATCACCCCCGGCCAGCTGTGGTACGCACTGTCGCGCAAGCGGCTCAGGGAGGGCGGGTTCGCACCCGGATGCGCGCGCGGGGCACTCCTCGGCGGGGCGTTCCTCGGCTTCTGGGGCATCTTCGCCGGGCTCTCGTTCATGCTGTACCCCTCCGGAGCCCTGCTGGCCACCGCGCTCGGCATCCACCTCGCCCGGCTGCTCGGCGCGGGCCGGGGCATCCCGCCCATGACCCGCGCGGCCTTCCGCTCCGAGGCGCTCGCCGAATGGCTGCGCGTGTACGGGCAGATGCCGCCCGGCGTGGTCGACGACAGCGGCCACCCCTGGCCGGGGCGGCCCGCCGACGCGCCGGCCCCGAACGCCGTACTGGTCTGCCCCGATCCCTCCATCGCCGCCTTCCTCACCGCCGACGGCCTGCCCGACCGCCACGGCATCGCCCTCGTCCAGGGCCCCGAGCAGGTCACCGCCCTGCTCCCCGCCCTGCCGCCGCACGGCCCGGTCCTGGTCCTCCACGACGCCGACGTCCCCGGCGAACTGCTCCTGCGGCAACTCCGCGCGAACCTCCCCGGCCGCCCGGTGGCCGACGCCGGAGTGGCGCTGCGTACGGTCCGCGGCCTGCCCAAGGCCGTTCCGTACCGCGACCCCGCCCGGAAACCCACGGCGCAGGACATGCGCCGGCTCACCGACCTCGGCGCGTTCACCCCGGAAGAGCTGAAGTGGCTGGCGAAGGGCTGGCGGTTCCCGCTCGTCGGCATCCCCCCGGTCCGGCTCCTCACGGTCCTCGACCGGCTCGCCGAACAGACGGCCCTCGGCGTCGACGCCGAACGCCGCCACGCCGCGGACGTCGGCTTCATGACCTGGCCCGGGGCGGCCGCGGACGGCCCGGACCCGGCGGGTGGCCCGTGATCTGCCCGCACTGCTCGACCGGCCTGAGGCGGACGGAACGCACGGGCCAGGTCTGCGCCCACTGCCACCGCCGCTTCGCCCTGGACCCCCAGATCCACGGCCGGGGCATGCACGACCTGCGGATCCGCCGCTGCGCGGAGGCCGCCACCGGCCACGGCCGGCTCAAGGTGACCCTCACCCAGCTCTGGTACCGGTCCCGCACCTCCAGCTTCACCTCCCGGCCCAGCAAGGGGTACGGGATCCGGCCCGGCATCCGCTGGCTCGCCGGGCTGACGGTCTGCGCCGCGCTCGTCGTGTGCGGCATCCTCACCGGCGGGCATCTCGCGTCCCTCGCCTGGACCGCCGCCATCCTCCTCCTCCCGGTGCCCGGGGTCATGCCGTACGCGCGGGCCCGGCCCGCCAGTTCCTCGATCAGCCCCCCGGAGGACCGCTTCCGGCAGATGATGCTCGGGTCCTGGCAGACGGCGTACGGAGGGCTGCCGCGCGGTGTCGTGAACGACGCGTGGAGCGGCGCGCGGAACCCGGCGCCCCGGCCGGACCGCCCCAGGGCCGTGATCCTGTGCACCGACCACGCCGTCGCGGTGTTCCTGGAGGCCAACGGCATCCCGCTGCGGCTGCGGGCCGTGCTGGTGGAGGCGGCCCCGAGCACCGCCCACGACGCCCTCGTGGACCTCCCCGACCGGCTCCCGGTCGTGGTGCTGCACGACGCGAGCGCCCTGGGCGCGCTCCTGGCGCCGCTCCTGCGCATCGCCCACCCGGACCGGGCCGTGGTCGACGCCGGGCTGCCGGTGGCCGCGGTCCGGGGCCGCAAGGGCGCCGTCCACCGCATCACGCCCGTCCCGGCCGCCGTGGACCCCGTGGAACTACGGGCCGTGGCGGGGCTGCCCCTCGCGGAAGCCGACTGGCTGGCCAAGGGGTTCTGGAGCCCGCTCGCGGCCGTGCCCCCGCCGCTGCTGGCCTCCGTCGTCGAGGAGGCGGTGGACCGGGCCGTCGCCGCCGGGCCCGGCCCCGACTCGGAGTACGGCTTCCTGACCTGGCCGGACACGGACGGACCGGCGGACGCGGACCCCTCCGGCAAGAAAGGCACGCCCACCGCATGAGCACCAGCCAGTCACGCTCCCCGGCCGCCTCCGCCGCCGCCCGCCCCGCGCCCCTCGCCCT
>NZ_JBHWBP010000464.1:0-5062 GCF_042735575.1 Streptomyces sp. NPDC059564
CCTCCAAGGTCGACCGCTCCGCCGCCTACGCCATGCGCTGGGTCGCGAAGAACGTGGTCGCCGCCGGTCTGGCCGCGCGCTGCGAGGTCCAGGTCGCGTACGCCATCGGCAAGGCCGAGCCCGTCGGCCTCTTCGTCGAGACCTTCGGCACGGGCACCCTGTCCGACGAGCGCATCCAGGAGGCCGTGACCAGCGTCTTCGACCTGCGCCCGGCCGCGATCATCCGCGACCTCGACCTGCTGCGGCCCATCTACGCCCAGACCGCCGCCTACGGCCACTTCGGCCGCGAGCTCCCGGACTTCACCTGGGAGCGCACCGACCGCGTCCACGCGCTGCGCCAGGCCGCCGGGGTCTGAGATGCGCATCGCTGTCACGGGATCCATCGCGACCGATCACCTGCTGACCTTCCCCGGCCGGTTCGCCGAACAGCTGCTGGCGGACCGGCTGGACCGGGTCTCTCTGTCGTTCCTCGCCGACGGACTGGACGTGCGGCGCGGCGGCGTGGCGGCGAACATCGCGTTCGGGCTCGGCGTACTGGGACTGCGCCCCCTGCTGGTGGGCGCGGTGGGCGGGGACTTCGAGCCCTACCGGGTGTGGCTCAAGGACCACGGAGTGGACACCGACTCCGTGCGCGTGAGCGACACCCGCCACACCGCCCGCTTCGTCTGCACCACGGACGCCGACCAGAACCAGATCGCGACCTTCTACGCGGGCGCCATGACCGAAGCCCGCGAGATCGACCTGCGCGAGATCGTCGCCCACCGCGGACGGCCCGACCTCGTACTGATCTCACCGGACGACCCCGAGGCCATGCTCCGGCACACCGCCAACTGCCGGGAACTGGGCCTCGCCTTCGCCGCCGACCCCTCCCAGCAGCTGGCCCGGCTGACCAGGGCCGAGGTACGGGACCTCATCGACGGCGCGGGGCGGCTGTTCACCAACGAGTACGAGTCCGCCCTGCTGTGCGAGCGGTCCGGCCTGACCGAGGAACAGGTCCTGGGGCAGGTCGGCTCCTGGGTCACCACCCACGGCGAGTCCGGCGTACGGATCCGCGCCGCCGGCCGCGCGCCGCTGACCGTACCCGCCGTGGAGGTCGCGGACGTCGTCGACCCCACCGGCGTCGGCGACGCGTTCCGCGCCGGATTCCTCGCCGGGACGGCCTGGGGCGTACCCGAGCGGTACGCGGCCCAGCTGGGCTGCGCGGTCGCCGCGACCGTACTCGGCCACACCGGCACCCAGGAGTACCGGCTCACCCCGGAACCCCTGCTGGCCCGGCTCCGCGCCACGTACGGCCCGGCGAGCGAAACGGAACTGTCCACACACCTGAGGGGGCTGCGATGAGACCGTCACTGCGCGCGGAGCTCGCGACCCGTGTGGTGGTCGCGGACGGAGCGATGGGAACCATGCTCCAGGCCGCCGACCCGACCATGGAGGACTTCCAGCAGCTGGAGGGCTGCAACGAGATCCTCAACGTCACCCGCCCCGACATCGTCCGCTCCGTGCACGACGCGTACTTCGCGGTGGGCGTGGACTGCGTCGAGACCAACACCTTCGGCACGAACCTGGCCGCCCTCGCCGAGTACGGGGTGCAGGAGCGCGTCTACGAGCTGTCGGAGGCGGGCGCCCGGATCGCCCGGGAGTCGGCCGACGGCTACACGGCGCGGGACGGCCGCCCCCGCTGGGTGCTGGGCTCCATGGGCCCCGGCACCAAGCTCCCCACCCTCGGGCACATCGGCTACGAGCCCCTGCGCGAGGCCTACGAGCAGAACGCCGAAGGCCTGATCCGCGGCGGCGCCGACGCGCTCCTGGTGGAAACCACCCAGGACCTCCTCCAGACGAAGGCCGCCGTCATCGGCGCACGGCGGGCACTGGACCGGTGCGGAGCGGGGGACCTGCCGCTCATCGTGCAGGTCACGGTGGAAGCGACCGGCACGATGCTGCTGGGTTCGGAGATCGGCGCGGCTTTGACGGCGCTGGAGCCGCTGGGCATCGACATGATCGGCCTGAACTGCGCGACGGGTCCGGCGGAGATGAGCGAGCACCTGCGCTACCTGGCGCGCAACGCCCGGATCCCGCTCTCGTGCATGCCGAACGCCGGCCTGCCGGTCCTGACGAAGCAGGGCGCGCATTACCCCCTGTCGGCGCCGGAGCTGGCGGATGCGCAGGAGACGTTCGTCCGCGAGTACGGGCTGTCCCTGGTCGGGGGCTGCTGTGGTACGACGCCGGAGCATCTGCGTCAGGTGGTGGAGCGGGTCCGTGGCACGGCCATCACCGAGCGGTCCCCGCAGCCCGAGCCGGGTGCGGCGTCGCTGTACCAGACGGTGCCGTTCCGGCAGGACACCTCGTACATGGCGATCGGTGAGCGGACGAACGCGAACGGGTCGAAGAAGTTCCGTGAGGCGATGCTGGAGGCGCGCTGGGACGACTGTGTGGAGATGGCGCGGGACCAGATCCGTGAGGGTGCCCACATGCTCGACCTGTGCGTCGACTATGTGGGCCGTGACGGCGTCGCGGACATGAAGGAGCTCGCGGGCCGTTTCGCGACGGCTTCGACGCTGCCGATCGTGCTGGACTCGACCGAGGTTCCGGTGATCCAGGCGGGTCTGGAGAAGCTGGGCGGTCGTGCGGTCATCAACTCGGTCAATTACGAGGACGGTGACGGCCCCGAATCCCGTTTCGCGAAGGTCACCGCCCTGGCGCGGGAGCACGGCGCGGCGTTGATCGCGCTGACGATCGACGAGGAGGGCCAGGCCCGCACGGTCGAGCACAAGGTCGCCATCGCGCAGCGGCTGATCGCGGATCTGACGGGGAACTGGGGGATCCGTGAGTCGGACATCCTGATCGACACCCTGACGTTCACGATCTGCACGGGGCAGGAGGAGTCGCGCAAGGACGGTATCGCGACGATCGAGTCGATCCGGGAGCTGAAGCGGCGTCACCCGGATGTCCAGACG
Organism: Streptomyces sp. NPDC059564; assembly: GCF_042735575.1. Taxonomy (NCBI): domain Bacteria; kingdom Bacillati; phylum Actinomycetota; class Actinomycetes; order Kitasatosporales; family Streptomycetaceae; genus Streptomyces; species Streptomyces sp. NPDC059564. The sequence continues at coordinate 2,955 of NZ_JBHWBP010000464.1, forward strand.
ACGCTGGGTCTGTCGAACATCTCCTTCGGCCTGAACCCGGCCGCCCGTGTCCTGCTGAACTCGGTCTTCCTGGACGAGTGCGTGAAGGCGGGCCTGGATTCCGCGATCGTGCACGCGAGCAAGATCCTGCCGATCGCGCGTTTCGATGATGAGCAGGTCCAGACGGCTCTGGACCTGATCTATGACCGGCGTGCGGGGGATTACGACCCGCTGCAGAAGCTGATGGCCCTGTTCGAGGGTGTCAACACGAAGTCGCTGAAGGCCGGCCGGGCCGAGGAGCTGCTGGCCCTGCCGCTGGACGAGCGCCTGCAGCGGCGGATCATCGATGGTGAGAAGAACGGTCTGGAGGCCGACCTCGCGGAGGCTCTGCGGGCGCGTCCGGCGCTGGAGATCGTCAACGACACGCTGCTGGAGGGCATGAAGGTCGTCGGTGAGCTGTTCGGCTCGGGCCAGATGCAGCTGCCGTTCGTCCTGCAGTCCGCCGAGGTGATGAAGACGGCGGTGGCTTATCTGGAGCCGCACATGGAGAAGACCGACGACGAGGGCAAGGGCACCATCGTCCTGGCCACGGTCCGCGGCGACGTCCATGACATCGGCAAGAACCTGGTCGACATCATCCTGACGAACAACGGCTACAACGTCGTCAACATCGGGATCAAGCAGCCGGTCTCGGCGATCCTGGAAGCCGCGCAGGAGCACAAGGCCGATGTGATCGGCATGTCGGGGCTGCTGGTGAAGTCCACGGTGATCATGAAGGAGAACCTGGAGGAGCTCAACCAGCGCAAGCTGGCCGCCGACTACCCCGTCATCCTGGGCGGCGCCGCCCTCACCCGCGCCTACGTCGAGCAGGACCTCCACGAAATCTACGAAGGCGAAGTCCGCTACGCCCGCGACGCCTTCGAAGGCCTCCGCCTCATGGACGCCCTGATCGCCGTCAAGCGCGGCGTCCCCGGCGCCTCGCTGCCCGAGCTGAAGCAGCGCCGCGTCGCCAAGCGGGACACCGCGGCGCTCCAGGTGGAGGAGCCGCAGGAGCCGGGCGGCCGTTCCGACGTCGCCGTGGACAACCCCGTCCCCACGCCGCCGTTCTGGGGGACCCGCGTCGTCAAGGGCATCCCGCTCAAGGACTACGCCTCCTGGCTGGACGAGGGCGCCCTGTTCAAGGGCCAGTGGGGCCTCAAGCAGGCCCGCGCGGGCGGGGCGACGTACGAGGAGCTCGTCGAGAGCGAGGGCCGTCCGCGCCTGCGCGGCCTCCTGGAGAAGCTGCACACCGAGAACCTGCTCGAAGCGGCCGTCGTCTACGGCTACTTCCCCTGCGTCTCCAAGGGCGACGACCTGATCATCCTGGACGACGACGGCAACGAGCGGACCCGCTTCACCTTCCCGCGCCAGCGCCGCGGCCGCCGCCTGTGCCTCGCGGACTTCTTCCGCCCCGAGGAGTCCGGCGAGACCGACGTGGTCGGCCTCCAGGTCGTCACCGTGGGGTCGAGGATCGGCGAGGCCACCGCCAAGCTGTTCGAGTCCGACTCCTACCGCGAGTACCTGGAGCTGCACGGGCTCTCCGTCCAGCTCGCCGAAGCCATGGCCGAGTACTGGCACGCGCGCGTCCGCTCCGAACTCGGCTTCGGCGGCGAGGACCCGGCGGCCGTCCAGGACATGTTCGACCTCAAGTACCGCGGCGCCCGCTTCTCCCTCGGCTACGGCGCCTGCCCCGACCTGGAGGACCGCGCGAAGATCGCCGACCTCCTCCAGCCGGAGCGGATCGGCGTCCACCTCTCGGAGGAGTTCCAGCTCCACCCCGAGCAGTCCACCGACGCCATCGTCATCCACCACCCCGAAGCGAAGTATTTCAACGCGCGCTGACACGAACCGGCGTACACTGGTCGGTCCCATACAGGCCGGTCACCTGTTCCGAGGGGCGTTCCCCACGGGCCGAGGTGACCGGCCTTGTCGTCCCCTGAGAGAGGCGTACGCATGACCAGCACCGTTCCCGCACCCGTCGCCCGTACGGCCGACGGGCACGCCCTGCAGGCGGTGCTCCTCGACATGGACGGCACCCTCGTCGACACCGAGGGCTTCTGGTGGGAGGTCGAGGCGGAGATCGTCCGCGA
>NZ_JBHWBP010000465.1:0-5032 GCF_042735575.1 Streptomyces sp. NPDC059564
GGCATGATGTATGGCGCCCGATCCGGATCAGAGTGTGCGGGCGGCACCGCGCGCCAACACATCACGTTTTATATCCCGGACGACACCCCGCCCCGTCCCCGGCCCTGGTGCCGGCCCGCGGGGCCCGGGTCCCGGTCTCGGGTTCAGGGGTTTCCGGTGGGTCAGTAGGACTTGGGGAGGCCCAGGGACTGGTGGGAGATGAAGTTGAGGATCATCTCACGGCTGACCGGGGCGATGCGGGCCACGCGGGAGGCGGTGATGAGGGAGGCCAGGCCGTATTCGCGGGTGAGGCCGTTGCCGCCCAGGGTGTGGACGGACTGGTCCACCGCCTTGACGCAGGCCTCGGCAGCGGCGTATTTGGCCATGTTCGCCGCCTCGCCCGCGCCCATGTCGTCGCCCGCGTCGTAGAGGTGGGCCGCCTTGCTCATCATCAGGCGGGCCAGTTCCAGTTCGATGTGGGCCGCCGCCAGGGGGTGGGCGATGGCCTGGTGGGCGCCGATCGGGGCCTTCCACACCTGGCGGGTCTTCGCGTAGTCGACGGCCTTGGCGAGCGCGTAGCGGCCCATGCCGATCGCGAAGGCGGCCGTCATGATGCGTTCGGGGTTGAGGCCCGCGAAGAGCTGGAGGAGGCCCGCGTCCTCGTCCCCGATGAGGGAGGAGGCAGGGAGGCGGACCTCTTCCAGGGTGAGTTCGAATTGCTTCTCGGCTGCCTGGAGTTCCATGTCGATGACCGAGCGGGTGAAGCCCGGGGTGTCTCGGGGGACTATGAACAGGCAGGGTTTGAGGCTGCCCGTCCTGGAGTCTTCCGTGCGGCCGACGATGAGGGTCGCGTCGGCTGTGTCCACGCCCGAGATGAAGACCTTGCGGCCGGTGAGGATCCAGTCGTCGCCGTCGCGGCGGGCCGTGGTGGTGATGCGGTGGGAGTTGGATCCGGCGTCGGGTTCGGTGATGCCGAAGGCCATGGTGCGGCTGCCGTCGGCCAGGCCGGGGAGCCAGGCGCGCTTCTGGTCCTCGGTGCCGAAGCGGGCGATGACGGTGCCGCAGATGGCCGGGGAGACCACCATCATCAGGAGGGGGCAGCCGGCGGCCCCGAGTTCTTCGAGGACGATGGAGAGTTCCGCGATGCCGCCGCCTCCGCCGCCGTACTCCTCGGGGAGGTTGACCCCGAGGTAGCCGAGCTTGGCGGCGTCCGCCCACAGCTCGTCGGGGTGGCCGCCCTCGCGGGCGACGCGAGCCAGGTACTCGCGGCCGTACTTCCGGCCGAGGGCGGCGACCGCGGTGCGCAGGGCCTGGTGTTCTTCGGTGTCGGGGGTGGGGCTCATGCTTCCTCCTGGACTACGGCGAGCAGGGCGCCGAACTCGACCTGTTGGCCGGTGGCGGCGTGGAGCGCGGTGAGCGTGCCGGAGGCGGGGGCGAGGATGCGGTGCTCCATCTTCATGGCCTCCAGCCACAGCAGGGGCTGCCCGGCGGTGACGGCGGTGCCGGGGGCGAGGCCCTCGGCGACGCGGACGACGGTGCCGGGCATGGGGGCGAGCAGGGAGCCCGGTTCGGTCCGGTCCTGCGGATCGGGGAACCGGGGGACGGGGACGAGGGCGTGGGCGCCGAGCGCGGAGTCGACGTGGAGCGTGTTCGAATTTTGTTTCACGTGGAACGCGCGGCGGATCCCGTCGACTTCGAGGGTGACGAGGGTGGGCGTGGCGGCCAGGACGCGGACGCCGGGGTGGTGCACGGGGTGGTACTGGACCTCGTACTCGGTGCCCGCCGAGGTGTAGCGGCGGGTCTGCGGCTGGGAGCGGAGGTTGCGCCAGCCGCCGAGGCGGGCGGCGAGCGGGGCGTCCGGGGCGGGGGCCGCCTGGGCGAGGGCGGCGGCGAGGGCCGCCAGGGTGGCGTCCGGGGCGTCTTCGGTGAGGGCGGGCAGGTGGCGTTCGTAGAAGCCGGTGTCGGGCTGCCCGGCGGTGAACTCCGGGTGGCGCAGGGAGCGTACGAGGAGCTCGCGGTTGGTGGTGAGGCCGTGGATGCGGGCTCCGGCGAGGGCGTGGGCGAGGATCCGGACGGCCTCGGCGCGGGTCGGCGCGTGGGCGACGACCTTGGCGAGCATGGGGTCGTAGTGGATGCCGACCGGGTCCCCGTCGGTGAAGCCGGTGTCGACGCGGACCCCGGCCGGGAGGTCGAGGGTGTGCAGGGTGCCGGTCTGCGGGCGCCAGTCCAGGGCCGGGTCCTCGGCGTAGAGGCGGGCCTCTACGGCGTGGCCGGACGGCTCGGGGGGTGTGAGGGGCAGGGCGGCCCCTTCGGCGATCCGCAGTTGGAGGGCTACCAGGTCGAGGGCGAAGACCGCCTCGGTGACCGGGTGTTCGACCTGGAGGCGGGTGTTCATTTCCAGGAAGTACGGGCGGCCGTCGGCGGTGACGAGGAACTCGACGGTGCCGGCGCCCCGGTAGGAGACGGCGCGGGCGGCGGCCACGGCGGCCTCGTGGAGGGTGGTGCGCAGGGTTTCGGGGAGGCCGGGGGCGGGGGCTTCCTCGATGACCTTCTGGTGGCGGCGCTGGAGGGAGCAGTCGCGGGTTCCGAGGGCCCAGACGGTGCCGTGGGCGTCGGCGAGGACCTGCACCTCGACGTGCCGGCCGCGTTCCACGTAGGGCTCGGCGAAGACCTCGCCGTCGCCGAAGGCGGAGGCGGCCTCGGCGGAGGCGGCGTCCAGGGACTCCTTGAGGGCGTCGAGGTCGCGGACCACGCGCATCCCGCGGCCGCCGCCGCCCGCCGCGGCCTTCAGGAGGAGGGGGAGGTCGGCGGTGGTGGCGGTGGCCGGGTCGACGGGGTCGAGGAGGGGGACGCGCGCGGCGCGCATCAGTTCCTTGGCCCGGGTCTTGGAGGCCATGGCCTCGATGGCCTCGGGGGGCGGGCCGATCCAGGTCAGGCCGGCCGCCCGGACCTGGCGGGCGAAGTCCGCGTTCTCGGAGAGGAAGCCGTAGCCGGGGTGGACGGCGTCGGCTCCGGCGGCGAGGGCCGCCGCGATGATCAGGTCGGCGCGCAGGTAGGTGTCGGCGGGGGCGGCGCCGGGGAGCCGTACGGCCGCGTCGGCGGTGCGGACGTGCAGGGCGTCGGCGTCGGGGTCGGAGTGGACGGCGACGGTGGCCAGGCCCAGGGAGCGGGCCGTGCGGAAGATCCGGACGGCGATCTCGCCCCGGTTGGCGACCAGGAGGGAGGTGATCGGGTTCGTGATCGGGTTCGTCATCTGCGGGCTCACATCCGGAAGACGCCGAAGCCGCCACGGGCGCCCTCGACGGGGGCGTTGTGGACGGCCGACAGGCACAGGCCGAGGACGGTACGGGTGTCGCGCGGGTCGATGACCCCGTCGTCGTACAGCCGCCCGGACAGGAAGAGGGGGAGGGACTCGGATTCGATCTGTGCCTCTACGAAGGCGCGCATCCCGGCGTCCTGTTCCTCGTCGTACGGGAGGCCCTTCGCGGCGGCGGACTGCCGGGACACGATCGAGAGCACGCCCGCGAGCTGGGCGGGGCCCATGACGGCGGATTTGGCGCTGGGCCAGGCGAAGAGGAAGCGGGGCTCGTAGGCGCGGCCGCACATGCCGTAGTGGCCGGCGCCGTAGCTCGCGCCGACGAGGACGGAGAGGTGCGGGACGCGGGAGTTGGAGACCGCGTTGATCATCATCGAGCCGTGTTTGACGATGCCGCCCTGCTCGTACTCCTTGCCCACCATGTAGCCGGTGGTGTTGTGGAGGAAGACGAGGGGGATGTCGCGCTGGTTGGCGAGCTGGATGAACTGGGCGGCCTTCTGCGACTCGGCGCTGAACAGGACCCCTTGGGCGTTGGCGAGGATGCCGACCGGGTAGCCGTGGAGGGTGGCCCAGCCGGTGACGAGGCTGGTGCCGTAGAGGGGCTTGAACTCGTCGAAGTCGGAGGCGTCGACGATGCGGGCGATGACCTCGCGGGGGTCGAAGGGGGTCTTGAGGTCCGGCGGGACGATGCCGAGGAGCTCCTCCGGGTCGTGGAGGGGTTCCGGGGCGGGCGGCGGGTCCGTGTGCGGTTTGCGGTGGTTGAGGCGGGCCACGATGCGGCGGGCCTGGCGGATGGCGTCGTACTCGTCGACGGCGTAGTGGTCGGCGAGGCCGGAGGTGCGGGCGTGCATGTCGGCGCCGCCGAGGGACTCGTCGTCGCTCTCCTCGCCGGTGGCCATCTTGACCAGCGGCGGACCGCCGAGGAACACCTTGGAGCGGTCCTTGATCATGACGGTGTGGTCGGACATGCCGGGGATGTACGCGCCTCCGGCGGTGGAGTTGCCGAAGACGACGGCGATGGTGGGGATCCCGTCGGCGGAGAGCCGGGTGAGGTCGCGGAAGATCGCGCCGCCCGGGATGAAGATCTCCTTCTGGGAGGGCAGGTCGGCGCCGCCGGACTCCACGAGGCTGATGCAGGGGAGGCGGTTCTGGCGGGCGATCTCGTTGGCCCGCAGCGCCTTCTTCAGGGTCCAGGGGTTGCTGGCGCCACCGCGGACGGTGGGGTCGTTGGCGGTGATCAGACATTCGACGCCCTCGACGGTGCCGATGCCGGTGACCATCGAGGCGCCGACGGGGTGGTCGCTGCCCCAGGCGGCGAGCGGGGACAGCTCCAGGAACGGTGTGTCGGGGTCGAGGAGCAGCTCGACGCGTTCGCGGGCGAGGAGCTTGCCGCGGGCGCGGTGGCGGGCGGTGTACTTCTCGCCGCCGCCGGCGAGGGCGTTGGCGTGTTCGGCGTCGAGGGCGGCGAGGCGGTCCAGGGCGGCGGTACGGGCTTGCGTGTGCTCGGGGGCGTGCGGGTCGACGGCGGTGCCGAGACGGGTCATGAACGGGTCCCCTCCGGGGCGGGTGGCGGGTCGGCGGGCGGCGGGGCCGTTGGCGGGGCCTCGGGGTCCGGTCGGGGCCGGGCCCGGGCCGCGCGCTCGGGACCGGCTTCCGGCCTGGGGCGAGTCCCGGCCCCGGACGACGGCTCGGGGCGAGTCCCGGCCCCGGACGACGGCTCGGGGCGAGTCCCGGCCC
>NZ_JBHWBP010000466.1:0-5020 GCF_042735575.1 Streptomyces sp. NPDC059564
TGAAGAGTGTGGCGCCCCGGGGGCCGGGCGGCACCCACGGTCAGCTCCGGAGGGTCCTGTCGGTGGTACGCGCCTAGCGCGGGCCGAGGGTCCAGCGGGGTCCGGTGGGGCTGTCCTCGATGACCAGGCCGGACTGCTGGAGCTGGTCGCGGATGGCGTCGGCGGTGGCCCAGTCCTTGCGGGCGCGGGCGGACTCGCGCTGTTCCAGGACGAGGCGTACGAGGGTGTCGACGGCGCCGTGCAGGTCCTCGCCCCGGTCGGCGGACTCGCCGGCCCAGTGCGGGTCGAGGGGGTCCAGGCCGAGGACGCCGAGCATGGCCCGTACCTCGGAGAGGCGGGCGATGGCCGCGTCCTTGTCGTCGGCGGCCAGGGCGCTGTTGCCCTGGCGGACGGTGGTGTGGACGATGGCCAGCGCCTGCGGGACGCCGAGGTCGTCGTCCATGGCTTCGGCGAAGGCGGGCGGGACCTCGGCGGCGGGCTCGACCGTGCCGCCGGCCTTCTCGATGACGCGCTGGTAGAAGCCCTCGATGCGGGCGAAGGCGGACTCCGCCTCGCGCAGGGCCTCCTCGCTGTACTCGATCATCGAGCGGTAGTGGGGGGTGCCGAGGTAGTAGCGCAGCACGATGGGGCGCCAGTGCTTGAGCATCTCGGAGACGAGGACCGAGTTGCCGAGCGACTTGGACATCTTCTCGCCGGACATGGTGACCCAGGCGTTGTGCACCCAGTACTTGGCGAACTCGTCGCCGAAGGCCTGGGCCTGGGCGATCTCGTTCTCGTGGTGCGGGAAGATCAGGTCCAGGCCGCCGCCGTGGATGTCGAAGGCCTCGCCGAGGTACTTGTGCGCCATCGCGGAGCATTCGAGGTGCCAGCCGGGACGGCCGCGGCCCCAGGGGGTCTCCCAGGAGGGCTCGCCGGGCTTGACGGACTTCCACATGGCGAAGTCGCGGGGGTCGCGCTTGCCGGTCTCGCCGGTGGACTCGGGCTGGCGGATGTTGTCGAGTTCCTGGCGGGAGAGCGAGAGGTAGCCGGGGAAGGACTTCACGTCGAAGTAGACGTTGCCCTCGGACTCGTACGCGTGCCCGCGCTCGATGAGCCCGCGCATCATCTCGATCATCTCGGGGACGTGGCCGGTGGCGCGCGGCTCGTAGGTCGGGCGCAGGCAGCCGAGGGCGTCGTAGCCGGTGTTGAAGGCGATCTCGTTGTCGTAGCCGATGGACCACCAGGGGCGGCCCTGTTCGGCGGACTTCGCGATGATCTTGTCGTCGATGTCGGTGACGTTGCGGATGAAGGTGACGTCGTAGCCGCGGTAGGCGAACCAGCGGCGCATGACGTCGAAGTTCAGGTAGGAGCGGACGTGCCCGATGTGCGGGGCGGCCTGGACGGTCGCGCCACAGAGGTAGATCGAGACGCAGCCCGGGACGAGCGGGGTGAAGTCACGGATCTGCCGGGCGCTGGTGTCGTACAGGCGAATAGTCACGGCATCCAGGGTAGTGGCCCTCTAGCAGTGCCCCGCGACCCTTTGCCCACCCGGGCCCCGCTTTGTTGCCGAACCGGCCCCGTCCCACCCCTCACGAACCCCCGTACGGGCGGTTTTCCCGTCTTGCCCGGTACGCGCCGGCCCCGCCCCGCCACCCGGCCTCAAGCCCCTCACGAGACGACCCCGCCCGGGCCGGTGCGGGCCCGGGCGGCTCCCGGTCAGGTGCGGTAGAGGAGGGCGGTGGCGATGGCGGCGAGGCCTTCGGCGCGGCCGGTGAGGCCGAGGCCGTCGGTGGTGGTGCCGGAGACGGAGACGGGGGCGCCCGCCGCCGCCGCGAGCGCCTTCTGCGCCTCTTCGCGCCGCTTGCCGATCTTCGGGCGTACGCCGATCACCTGGATCGCGATGTTGCCGATCCCGAAGCCCTCGGCGCGTACGATCCGCGCGGCTTCCGCCAGGAGGGTGACCCCGGAGGCGCCGGACCACTCGGGGCGGGAGGTGCCGAAGTGGGCGCCGAGGTCGCCGACCCCGGCGGCGGAGAACAGCGCGTCGCAGGCGGCGTGGGCCGCGACGTCCCCGTCGGAGTGCCCGGCGAGGCCGTCCTCGCCCTCCCACAGCAGCCCGGCGCACCACAGCTCGCGCCCGGCCTCGAAGGCGTGCACATCGGTCCCGATCCCGACGAGCGGCATCACCGGCACCCGGGCGTCGCCGCCGGCCCCGCCGGAACCTGCCGAACCTGCGGAGCTAGTACGCATCGGTGGCCCTCCTGCGGGCGAGTACGGCCTCGGCGAGGACCAGGTCGAGGGGGCGGGTGACCTTGAAGGCCTCTTCGTGGCCGGGGACGACCACGACGGTGACCCCGGTGCGTTCCACCATGCCGGCGTCGTCGGTGGCGCCCTCGCCGCTGACGGCGATGGCCTCGTGCGCGCGCAGCAGCGTGGCGAGGTCGAAGCCCTGCGGGGTCTGTACGGCGCGCAGCCGGGCCCGCTCGGGCGTGGCGACGACCGGCTCGGGCTCGCCGGGCTTGCCGGGCTCGACCTCCTTGACGGTGTCGGCCAGCGGCAGGGCGGGGACCACGGCGGGGGCGCCGCCCTGGACGGCCTCGACGACGGAGTCGACGGTGTCGACGGGTACCAGCGGGCGGGCCGCGTCGTGGATGAGTACGGAGGTGACGTCGGCGGGGAGCGCGTCCAGGCCGGCCCGTACGGATTCCTGGCGGGTCTCTCCGCCGGGGACGACGAGGATCTCGGTGCGGTCGGGCAGCGCGTGCTCGTCCAGCAGGTTGCGTACCTCGGCGGCGCCGTCCGGCGGGGCGACGACCACGACGAGGGACACGGCGCGGGAGCGGGCCATGGCGCGGACGGCGTGGATCAGCATCGGGATCCCGCCGAGGGCCCGCAGGGCCTTGGGGGCGCCGGGGCCGAGGCGTACCCCGCGGCCGGCGGCCGGGATCACCGCGGCGGTGCGGTGGGGGCGCGTTGGGTCAGACATCAGTAGTAGCTCCGGGCCAGGTTTGTGACTTCGGCCGACATGGGTATGGCCTGAAGGGTGCCGGGTGCGACGCCCTCGCCCCTTCCGTGACGACCGGTCGAGCCGGCTGCCCGGACCCGGTACGCCAGGTGGAGAAGCAGACCTACGGGTCCGAAGATATGGGTGCGGATGCAGACATGCCGCAGCGCCCGGCAACAGCCCTCTCGTGGAGGAGAGGGCTAGTCATCGGGCACCGCGGCACACTGTGGTTCGGTTCGAGCGTCAGGACGCGAGAACCTCGTCGAGGAGGGCCTCGGCCTTGTCCTCGTTGGTGTTTTCGGCGAGCGCGAGCTCGCTCACCAGAATCTGGCGCGCCTTCGCGAGCATGCGCTTCTCACCTGCGGAAAGCCCGCGCTCACGCTCACGACGCCACAGGTCACGCACCACTTCGGCGACCTTGATGACATCGCCAGAAGCGAGCTTCTCCAGATTTGCCTTGTAGCGCCGGGACCAGTTCGTCGGCTCTTCTGCGTACGGTGCGCGGAGCACCTCGAAGACCCGGTCCAGCCCGTCCTGGCCGACTACGTCGCGAACGCCGACGAACTCCGCATTGTCCGCAGGCACACGAACCGTCAGGTCGCCCTGGGCGACCTTGAGCACCAAGTAGGTCTTGTCCACGCCTTTGATCTGGCGAGTTTCGATGGCCTCGATCAGCGCGGCCCCGTGATGGGGATAGACCACGGTGTCGCCAACCTTGAACGTCATGTGACAGGTACCCCTTCCGTGGCTATCCAGGGTAACACGAGAACTGACTGTTATGAATGGCGTTTTCGCAGGTCAGGGCACATCTCGGGGCTTGACAACAGCGACACGAACGTGCTGCGAAGAGCTTCCGGAAGGGGGTATGCGCAGGTCGGAGGCGCTGTGCGGACCAGCCGAATCGACCACGTTACACCTGACGGCGGAGCGCACGAGTGTGACGTACGTCCCGATTTGCCGGGTTACCGGGCCGGAAACCGAAGTACTCCGTTCGACTGGCGGCCACCCGTACGGAGCGGGTTCCGGCCCAATCCCGAATTGATCACCGGGCGGCGTTCGAGGGAATCCTTGAATTGATCTTCCGGTGGTGTCCGGCGGGTTATGGGAATGCAAGATCGCGGGACCGGCGCGGCCGGGGGCGCGCGCTGCGGAGGGTCGGGTGCGGGGGCGGGGTGGCGGCTCGGTAACCTAAGCGCGCTGACACACCCTTAGGACGGCTTTACCTCGGCCGTCCCGAGAGCCCACCCTCCCGTCCGTACGTCCTAGGAGATGCCGCAGCCGTGAGCCGCAGCCTTCGACGCGGCGCCCTCGCCGCTACCGCCGTCGTGTTCTCGATCGCTTCGCTCGCCGCGTGCGGTGCCGGGAACGACGCGCAGACTCTAGAGATCAAGCCGGACAACGCCGCCGTCACCAAGGGCGACATCAAGGTCCAGAACGCACTGGTGATCACCCGGGGCGAGAAGGGCAAGAAGGGCCCCGCGTCGGTCTCCGCAACCCTCTTCAACGCCGGTATCGCGCCGCAGACCCTCGACGAGATCACCCTTCCGGGTGCGAAGTCCAAGGTCGTCCTGAAGGGCGCCGAGGGCTCCGGCAAGGTCGTCGTGCCCGCCGGTGGCTCCGTGGTGCTGGGCGGCAAGGGCAACGCCTCCGCCGTGATCGAGGGCGGCAGCGACGCCGTCGAGGCGGGCAACGCGCAGCCCGTCGTCTTCCAGCTGAGCCGCGCCGGTGACGTGCCGATCGCCGCCTTCGTGGTCCCGGACGCGGGCATGTACGCCGGCTTCGGCCCGACCGAGGCCCCCGTCGCCGCGGGCGCGACCCCCTCGGGCTCCCCGTCCGGCACGCCGTCGGGCTCCCCGTCCGGCTCCCCCTCGGGCGCCGCGGGCACCACCCCGTCGGGCTCCCCCTCGGGCTCCCCCTCGGGCACGCCGTCGGGCAGCCCGTCGCACAGCGCCGGCCACTGACGCCGTAGCTGCCGTCCTTGACGCGGGCGACGGTGCCGGTGCCGCTCCAGCCGCCCTTGTCCTCGCTCAGCTTCAC
>NZ_JBHWBP010000467.1:0-4998 GCF_042735575.1 Streptomyces sp. NPDC059564
GACCGGCGCCGTTCGCGTCGCGGCGGGGGCCGGTGCCGTACGAGTCCTCGCGGGGGCGGCGGCCCACGAGTCCCGCCGGGGCCGATGCCGCACGAAATCCCCGCGGGGCCGGCGCTCAGGCCCGGCGGCGTCGGGCCCCGATGGCCCGGGTGAGGAGCGGCGGGAGCAGGTCCTTCGCGAGGCGGCGCCAGCGGGCCGGCTTCGGGGCCGCCGCCTTCGCGGCGGCCGGCGGCGCGGCGACGGGCTCGGCGGGCGGGCGCAGCGGCTGCGGCGCGGGCGGCGCCACCACCCCCTCGTCGCCGATCCGCACCAGCGGCTCCCCGGCCACCACGTCCACGCCGTGCCACAGGTCGGTCCGGCCCTCCAGCCAGGAGAGCAGCGCCGCCTGGTGGGGCACCGGGTCTCCCCAGGTCGCGTAGAGCTTCGAGGCGGACACGGCGATCACGCGCAGCCCGCCGGTGGCCACGGCCGCCCAGACCGCGGCCGCGACGCCGGGGCAGTGCGCGGAGCGGTAGTCGTCGAAGACCACGACGGCGTCCGGGGCGGCGACGAGCCGCGAGGAGGCGATGTCCTGGACCACGTGCTCGTGGAGGTGGGACGCGTCGATGTGCACGAAGCGGCAGCTGCCGGGCCGCACCCGGTCCGCGACCACCGAGGTCGGGGCCTGGATGACGGTCGGCAGGGACGGGTGGAAGGCCAGGTAGTTCGTCTCGAACCCGCGCCGGGTGAGGGTGGGGTAGGAGTCCCGCATCTCCGCCAGGTTGAAGTCGTCGGGCGCGGGCGAGTCGAAGAGGTCGCAGACCGTGAACTCCTCGCCCTCCCGCAGGTATCCGGCGAGGAAGATCGCGCTCTTGCCCATGAACGCGCCCAGTTCGAGGATGTCGCCCGAGGTGTCGGCCGTGTCGTTCTGGCGGGTCAGGAACCAGTCGAAGAGCACCTGGTCGTACGCCGAGAACCAGCCTTTGACCTCGCTGAACGCGCGCGGCTCGGGCGGCGCGGGCTCTGCGTCGGGGGTGGTGACGGGAGCCTGTGAAACATGCTGCACGGAGAGTCATCCTCCAGCGGAATGGCATCGGTTCAACGCTGTTACCCGGCCAGGTATGGAGAAGATAAACCGCCGGGCGGCGTATGGCGAGCCCTTCGGTACTACGCCCTCCGCTTGCCCCGGCCCCGGATCCGGGCGGAACTCACAAACCGCCGCCGCATCCGCCGCAGCCCGCGACGCGTCTGCGCAGGCGCTGGGCCGCGGTGTTGCGTACGCGGCGGGTGCGGGCGGAGAGGGCGAGCAGGGTCAGCGCCTCCGGGGAGCCGAGGGAGCGGGCCGCGGTGTGCTGGCACCAGTCGGAGGCGGCGGCGAGTTCCGCCGGGGACCAGGGCGTACCCGCCGCTATGGCCTTGAGCAGGATCCACTCGCGCAGTCGGCGGGCCGGGAAGGCGTGGCCGTCGAGTACGGGACGCAGGGCGCGGGCCCAGTCGGGGAACTCCGTCCCGGGCCGCAGGCCCACGGCGCGCCGGTCGAGGTGGGTGACCACCGCGCTCTCGGCCATCACCGGGTCCGGGTCGCGCAGCACGGCGGCCACCGCCTCGGCCTCCCCCGCCCCGCCGGCGCTCGCCACGGCCGCCAGCCGGTCGAGGTGCCGGGCGTAGCGCCACCGCCCGGGGACGCCCGCTTCGACGGGTGCCTTCGGGGCGGGCAGCGGGTCCGCCGCGGGCCGGGCGGCGGGCAGGTCGGGCCGGCGGGCGGCCGGCTCGCGGCCCGCCCACGCCGCCGCCGGGTACGCCGGGTCATTCCCGGGCGTCCGGCTCGTCTGGTGATCGCGTCTCCCCATGGGTCCCATTCCACACGACCGGCGTGAACGGGTGGTGCCCCGGGGTGCCCCGGGCGGCCGTGCCGCCGGGGCCGTGTCCTCGGACCTGCTCAGACCTGCTCGAAGTGGAAGGACTTGATGAAGCAGTCCCGGGGCTGGCCAATGGCGAAGAAGACGCAGTCCACCAGCGACTGCGCGGTGAGCGGGTCCTTCGCGGTGCGCGGGGCGCCCTCCCAGTCCGGCGAAAGCGGATCGTGGTTGTCGAAGTCCGGCGGGTAGAGGGAGATCACGCGGACGCCCTCGCCGCGGAGCCTGCGGGAGAGGATCTCGGCGAATCCGGCCTGGGCGCTCTTGGCGGCGTAGAAGGCGTCGTGCGCGTCGGAGCGGTGGTTCCCCTTCTCCCCGCAGGCGGAGACCATGGTCACAATGTCCGGCTTGTCCGACTTCAGGAGCAGCGGGAGGAAGGCCTTGGTCGCCAGCACGGTCCCGGCGGCGCCGGAGGCGATGGTCTCCACGACGTCCTCGTCGGAGGCGGACAGCAGGTCCGTGCCGTGCTGGTAGCGGGATCCGTTGTTGACCAGGACGTCGACGTGCCCGGCGCGGGCGGCGACCGAGGCCGCGAACTCCCGTACGGACGCCGGGTCCGCCAGGTCGCAGGCGTAGGCGTGGACGCGGGTGGCGTCGTGGCCCTGTGCCGCTATCTCGTCGCGTACGCGTTCGGCGCCTTCGAGGGTGCGGGCGGAGAGGTGGACCTCGGCGCCCCGCGCGGCGAACGTCAGGGCCAGGGTCCGGCCGAAGTCCCGTCCTGCGGCGGTGATGACGACGCGGTGGTGTTCGAGGGTCATGTCAGCGCTCCCGTTCGATGTCCGGCTTTCATGATCACATTCACCGGCCGGGGCCGACGGGGCGGGGTATGACCGGGAAGAGCCGGATCCGGACCGATCCGCCGCCCCGCTCCCGGCGGTCAGTTCCGGTGCGCCTCGTGCCCGCCGGCTCCCTGGTCGGACTCGTGGCCCGGCTCCGGCAGCGGGGCGCCGGTCTCCAGCAGGGTCTTGAGGCTGGAGGCGAGCATCGGCCAGGCCCGGGAGCACATGCCGATGAGGGTGCCGCCCGGTACGAACCCCTCGTGCCGGATGGTCAGCCGGGCGAGGGTGTCGCCGACCGGCTCGATCTCGTACGTCACCTTCGTGCGCGGCTCGGCCGCCAGCTCGGCCCGCAGCTCCTCGGCGACGCCCACCGCGGCCGCCCACTGCGGGGTGAAGGTGTGCCAGGTGTAGGAGAGCCTGCGGTCCGGGACGCAGGCCAGGACCACCTGGGCGGGGTCGCTGGTGCGGGCGCCGCGCTCGACCCAGTCCATCCGCGAGCCCACCGCCCAGTCCGTCTCGAAGTCGAGGCCCCAGTAGCGACGGGTGAAGGCCGGCTCGGTCAGGGCCTGCCAGACCCGGGCGGGGTCGGCCTGGATGTAGAGGGTGTAGTCGATCACGCTGTCGGTCATGCCCCCCATGCTGCGGGACCGGCCGCCGCCGACGCGGGATTGCTGCGGGGGCGTCACCAGCGCAGCCCCTGTTCCGGGAGTTCCGTGGGCGGGGTCCGGGGCGGGGCCGGGAGGCACAGGTGGGCGCGGGCCGCGTGCACCGCCGCGAGCTCCTCCCGGCCGGCGGGGCCCCAGTCGCTGAGCTCGCGGACCTGCTCCGCGGTGGCCAGCAGCCGGGCGTACGCCGCGTCCGCGGCCGGGGACACCGCCGTGAGCCGGGCGGCGGTGCGGGCCGCCGCGCCCCGGTCGGCCTGCCGGTAGCCGAGCGGGAGCGCCCCCGCGACGGGTTCCGCCTCCGGGGCCGGCAGGTGCGCGGCGCCGGTGGCGCGGGCGATGAGCAGCAGCACCCGGCCGTCGGGGGCGAACAGCCAGCCGGAGCGTTCCCGTACGGGCAGGTGCGCGGGGACCGGGCCGGGGTGCCAGGTGCCGTGCTGCGGGGTGCGGCGGGTGCGCAGGACGCCGAGCCGGTCCAGGGCGGTGGGGTTGGTGGGGCGGCCGTCCTCCAGCAGGGCGGGGCCGGAGCCGTTGATCCGGGCCCGCAGCGCGGACAGGGCGCGGCGGGCGTCGCCCGCTTCCATCAGGGCGGGCAGGTCGGCGGGCTCGGCGAAGTCGATGCCGGTGATCTCCTGGGCGGGCAGCCGGACGGAGCCGATCCGGTCCGGGGTCCAGGTACCGCCGTCGTAGACGTGCAGGATCTCGCCGGGGAAGCGCATCTCGGGCGGGAAGCCGGGGGTGTCGGCGGAGATCCAGTCCACGGCGAGGCCGCGCGGGTAGTGGCCGTCGATCCCGAGTTCCTCGCGCATCTCGCGGGCGGCGGCCGCGGCGGGCGCCTCCCCCGCGTCCACGGCTCCGCCGGGGAGCAGCCGGTCGGCGCGGTAGTCGACGCTCTGTACGAGGACGCGTCCGTCGGGGTCGGTGACGAGGACGACCGCGCCGGTCCAGAGGGCGGCGCGCGAGGCTCCGTACTCCTCCGGCGTCATCCAGGTGCCGGCGCGCTCGGGGTCGTCGGTCAGCTGGGGCATGGGAACTCCGTTCGCCGTGGGTGGACCCGCCGCCTGTGCAACAGCGGGTGCGGCTCCCGGGTTACGGCGCCGGGCGCCCCGGGGCGGGCTGATCATCTTTACCACCCCTATACCTCCTTATTACCGGGTTATGTCGATCTTGCTACTGTGCGCCGTGCGGACCTGCGGTGTGAAAGCCGCTGGTCCGACCACGTAGCCGGGCCGTACGGGAGGTCGCCGCGCCCGCGATGTCCGCGCCGGTGACCCGCTGGACGGCAAGGCGGCCCGCGGTAGGACGGGAAGCCGCCCGCCGGCCGGGTCCTGGGCGTCGGAGGGCGCGTCCCCCTCACCCGTCCGTGTGAGGGAGCGCGCCGGGTGGGGGTCCCGTGCGGCAGGGTGGGCGGATGCCCTCGCGCCGGACCTCGCCTCCGTCCCTGCCCCTGTCGTCGTCGCGCTCCGGGTGCCGGGCCCTGTCCCGGCCCGTGTCGCTGGCGCTCGCGCTGCTGGTGCTGACCACCGGGTGCGTGACCGTACAGCCGTCGGGGTCCGCGGGTGCGCCTCGGCCCGAACCCGCGTCGGCCCGGCCCGCGCGGGCGCCGGAGGTCCGGCCGGCGCCGCGGGAACTGCCGCTCGGGCCGCTGCCGGAGGCTCCGGC
>NZ_JBHWBP010000468.1:0-4997 GCF_042735575.1 Streptomyces sp. NPDC059564
CGCCCCGGGAACCCACCACCGACGCTTCGGGCTCCAAAAAAATCCCGCGTTACCGGTGATTTGCGCGTGTCACGGGGGGCCCCCGGGGTGGGCGCCCCCACAACAGGTTGCCGGCGGCTCTCGTGCGGACACTTCTTTCGCACCGACCCCTATCCCGCCGGCTGCGACTTCCCGCCGTAAGACGACGGCCGCGAGGTCCTCGGCGTGATGGTCGGCGACAGCGAGACCGGTGGGCGTGTCATCCCCACGGGGCGACGTTCGGCACGGTAGATCAGGCAAGACTCTTGCCAAGCCCAACACCGCCCCGGAGGTTCCATGTCGAAGAGCGGCGCGCCCCGAGTCGACGTCCCGAGTGAGGCGCCGGCGCGGGCGTCGCTTGTGTTGGCGTCCCTGATCATCGTTGCCGCAGTGGCCAACCTGAACCTGTCGGTGGCCAACGTGGCGCTGCCCGCGATCGGGAAGGCCTTCGACTCCTCCCAGAGCTCGCTGAACCTGGTCGCCGTGGGGTACTCCCTCGGCCTGGCCGCATCGGTCCTCTACCTGGGTGCGGTCGGCGACCGTCACGGGCGCAAGCTGCTGCTGCTCCTCGGCACCGCTCTGTCCGTCCCCGCCTGTCTGCTCGCCGCGTCCGCACCGAACGACACGGTCCTGGTGATGGCCCGGATCCTCGGCGGGCTCTCGGCCGGCATGGCCTACCCGACCACCCTGGCGCTGATCACCGCCCTGTGGGCGGGGCCCGGGCGGACGAAGCCGATCGCGCTGTGGTCAGCCCTGGGCGGCGGCATCTCCATGCTCGGGCCGGTGATCGCGGGCGCGCTGCTCGAACGCTTCTACTGGGGATCGGTGTTCCTCATCACCCTGCCCCTCGCCGTGGTCGCGCTGGTCATGGCCCTGCTGTTCGTCCCCGCACACGCCAACGAGTCGGCCGAACCAGTGGACAACCTCGGCGGCATCCTGTCCGTCCTCCTGATCGCGGGACTGGTACTGGCGATCAATTTCGCCGCCGTCCCCCACCAGGGAGCACTGGTCGTCGGGCTCGTCGTGATCGCCCTGGCCGCCGGAGCGGCGTTCTTCCGGCGTCAGCGCCGGGCCCCCAACCCCTTGTACGACCTCCACATCGCCGGACGGCGTACGTTCTGGGTCGCCGCATGCGCGGGAATCATCGTGTACGGCTCCATGATGGGATCGGCGTTCATCAGCCAGCAGTACCTGCAGAACGTGCTCGGGTACGACCCCGTCGAAGCCGGCGCCGCCATCCTCCCCCTCGTCGTGATGATGGTGCTCGTGGCACCACGGTCCGCGAAGCTGGTCGAGACGCGCGGCGCCCGTACGACCCTGCTGATCGGCTACGCGTTCCTCTTCCTCGCCTTCGGCTGGATGCTGCTGTTCTGGGGCGAGCACAGCCGCTACTGGCACATCGGCCTCGCCTACGTGCTCACCGGGATCGGCGCCGGCCTCGCCGGGACGCCCGCATCCCACTCGCTGACCGGATCGGTGCCCGTGCGGCGGGCCGGCATGGCCTCCGGTACCGCCGACCTGCAACGGGACCTCGGCGGGGCCGTCATGCAGTCCATCATGGGGCTGCTCCTCACCGCCGGCTACGCCTCGGCCTTCAGCGCGGCGATCGCCGCCTCCCCCGAGAGCGAGGACGTGTCGGATCAGGTCCAGAGCGAGCTGACGAAGTCGTTCGCCTCCGCCGGGCAGGTCGCCCAGCAGCACCCCCAATACACCGACCAGATCATCGCGGCAGCACGCCAGTCCTTCCTCCACGGCGACGACTGGGCGTACACCGTCGGCCTGGCCGCGATCGCCCTGGGCGCCATGCTGATCTTCTTCATGTTCCCGCACCGGGACGCCGAGCGGGAGCTCCTGGGGCGCTACTACGCCGAGGACTCCGCCTCCGCCGCCACCGAGAGGCCGAGCGGACCGGGAGCCTGAGAGGCCGTACGGTCAGCCGGTCGCCGACCGGGTCTCCCGCACCCCAGTTGAGCCGTTCGGTTCGGGAGAACACCCCATTGGATCAGTGGCAGTCGTGCCACCGGGCCATGGCAATCCGGTGGTGCTGTCGTGGTGGCGCGGATTGCGTGTCCCCGTCAGCACCCAGGGAGCGGTTCAGTGGAAGCAAGCAGCAGTGACCGTAGCCGAACGCTCCTTGTTCCTCAGGTCTTCAAGGACAGGGAAGGACTCCACCGGTGGCTGAGGCATCCGCTCCTCCAGCCGTCCGACACGAACTGCTGAGGCTCACGTGAACAGCGCGATCGCGATCATGGCGGACACCCCTCCGCAGCTGCTCCCGGCCCGCCAACTCATGGCCTTCACCCTGGCCTCCCACATCCTGCTCGTTCCCTTCGGCGTGGCTCTTCCCGCCATCACCCTGCTGATGCACTACCGCGGGCTGCGCACGGGCGATCCGGTCGCCCTGCTGCTCGCGCGGCGCTGGTCGGCGGTCATGGCCGTGCAGTTCGCCATCGGCATCGTCACCGGGACCGTGCTCTCCTTCGAGTTCGGCCTGCTCTGGCCGGGTCTCATGGGCCGGTGGGGCGATGTCTTCGGCCTCGGGTTCGGGGTCGAGGCGTGGGCGTTCTTCCTGGAGGCGATCCTCATCGCCATCTACCTCTACGGCTGGCGGAGACTGAAGCCGTGGACGCACTTCTGGCTGGCTCTGCCCCTGCCGCTGACGGCACTGCTGGGCGCGTTCGGCATCATCGCCGCGAACTCCTGGATGAACACGCCGCGCGGCTTCTCGCTCGACGTGGGCGGCAACCCCGTGGACATCGACGTCCGCAAGGCGATCTTCACGCCGATCTTCGGCCCCGAGTACTGGCACTTCGTGGCGGGTGTCGTCCTCACGGCGGGCTACGTCGTGGCCGGGGTGTACGCGGTGGGCTGGCTGCGAGGCCGACGTGACCACTACCACCGGCTCGGCTTCACCGTTCCGTTCACCGTCGCCGCGATCCTCACCCCCGTGCAATTCGTGCTCGGGGACTCCATCGCCCGCTCGGTGTTCCAGGAGCAGCCGATGAAGTTCGCCGCCACCGAGATGGTCTGGAAGACCGGCACCCACCAACCGGAGATCCTGTTCGGACGCCTGCATGAGGACGGAACGGTCTCCGGCGGGCTCAAGATCCCCCAACTGGACTCGATCCTCGCCGGTTTCAGCCCGGACACCCAGGTGACGGGTCTGTCGTCGGTCCCCGCGAGCGACCGCCCCACGGCGGCCCAGGCCACCATCGCCCACTGGGCGTTCGACATCATGGTGTCGATCGGGAGCGCTCTCCTCCTGCTCGCGCTCTGGTACGGCTGGTGCTGGCTGCGACGACGCGACCTGCCGGGTTCCCCGTGGTTCTTCCGGTGCGCCGCCGTGGCAGGGGCGGCCTGCCTGGTGACGGTGGAATGTGGCTGGATCACCACCGAGGTGGGGCGCCAGCCCTGGATCGTGTACGAGAACATGCGGGTGTCCGAAGCCGTCACGGACACCCGGGCCGCGTCGTTGTGGACGATGCTCGCCATCGTCATCGTGGTCTACGTACTGATCTTCGGCACCTTCCTGGGCGTCCTGCTTAAGATGCGCACCCGCTGGCGGATCGCGGACGAACAAGAGGGCGATGCCCAGGCCGCCGGCACTCCGGAAAGCGACGCCCCCTACGGGCCCCGCCGGGCGACCGTCGCGGCCGCACCGGATCACGATCACGGATCCGCTCGCGGTGACGGAGGAGGGCGATGATCCAGGACGTCGTGGCCTGGGTGCTGCTGGCCGCAGTTGCCGCCTACGCCTGTGCGGGCGGGACGGACTACGGAGCCGGGTTCTGGGACCTCTTCGCGGGCGGCACCGTACGGGGCAAGCGGCCCCGGTGGCTGATCGACCACGCCATGGAGCCCGTCTGGGAGACGAACAACGTCTGGCTCATCTTCGTCCTGGTGTTCATGTGGACGGGATTTCCGGTCCTGTTCCAGACGCTCTTCACCGCCATGTGGCTGCCCCTGGCGCTCGCGGCCCTGGGGCTCGTCCTGCGCGGTGCGGGCTTCGCCCTCCGCAAGCCCATGACACGCCTCGCGCACCGCAGGATCTACGGCACCACCTTCGCCGTTTCCTCCCTCCTGGTGCCCTTCTTCCTCGGGGCGGTCGTCGGCGGGCTGGCCACGGGCCGGGTCGCTCCGGGGACGAAGGCGTCCGCGGACGCGTGGTCCAACGGGACCTCCGTGCTCTGCGGCCTGCTTACCGTCGCCGCGACCGCCTTCCTGGGGGCGGTGTTCCTCACCGCCGACGCCCGCCGCTTCGACGCCCCCGACCTCGTCCACTACTTCCGGCTGCGGGCCTGGTGCAGCCTCGGGGTCATCGCCGTCCTGGCCGCCGTCGGCCTCGTCGTCACACACCACGACGCGCGCTACGTCTACGACGGCCTCACCAGCGGCGTCGGCCTCGCCTTCGTCCTGGCGGCCGCCGTCTGCGCCGCGGCCACCGCCGGGCTGCTCCACCGCACGGCCACGGGCTGGGCGAGGATCACCGCGGTCGGGAGCGTCGCCCTCGTCGTCATCGCCTGGGGGCTGGCCCAGCGCCCCTATCTCATCCCCACCTCGCTGACCGTGGACGAAGCGGCCGGAGCACCGACGACACTGCGCTGGCTGCTCCTGGTCACGGTCATCGCGATCGTGCTCGTCGGACCGCCGCTGGTCCTGCTCTACCGCCTGGACACCAGCGGCGCCCTGCAACCCCTCGCCGACAACGACCTGCGCCGCACGGCCGTGAACCGGGATCCGGGCCGGCACCGCTGACCACTCCGCCGCTACCTCTCCATCGAGGGCATGGACAGCCTCTATCCCCAGGCGCGCGACGCACTCGACTCGGTCGGAGTGCGGCGCGCCGACTGGCTGACACCCAACTCGCGCGCGGGGAGACCGACGCCCGCCACCACGGCGAGGTCCGCAAGGTGCTGCTGGAGGCGGAGGCCACGCACCGCGCCATCCAGCTCGCCCGGGTCGCGGGTTCCCCGCTGTAC
>NZ_JBHWBP010000469.1:0-4958 GCF_042735575.1 Streptomyces sp. NPDC059564
GTCCGGTGGACCCGGGGGTCGTCCGATCGGCCGATGCGCCCGCCCGGGGCGCCGCCGTCAGGCCTCGTACTCGGTGAGGTCGATGCTGTGGAGGGTGAGGAGGGCGCCGGACTCCGGGTCGGTGGTGTCGGTGTCCTGCTTCATGCCGAGCTTGCGCAGGACGTTCTCGGATTCCTCGTTGCCGGACCGGTTGACGGCGACGACGCGGTCGAGGCCGCGGTCCTGGAGGGCGAACTCCAGGGTGGCGTGGGCGGCTTCGGAGGCGTAGCCCTGGCCCCAGAAGGGCCGGCCCAGCCGCCAGGTGATCGCCACGGCGTGCTCCACCTCCGGCGGGCCGTCGGGGACGGTCAGGCCGACGACGCCGATCAGTTCGCCGGAGGCGAGGAGCTCGACGGCGAACAGACCGAAGCCCTCGTCGTCCCACTCCTCTTCCCAGCGCTCGATGGCCTCGGCGGTCTCGTCCAGGTCGAGGACGGAGCCGTCGCCGATCCAGCGCATCACCTCCGGGTCGGCGTTGATCTCCGACAGGGGGACGAGGTCGTCGTCGGTCCAGCGGCGCAGGATGAGGCGGGGGGTGCGGATCTCGGTCATGCCCTCATCCTGCCGAACGCGGCCGACCAGGGGTAATCGGGCCCCGCGCCGGGCCCTCCGGGGCGCCCGGCGGGCTCAGGAGACGGTGATCGCGTCCAGCTTGGCCCGCAGGTAGGCGTGGGAGTCGACCGGCTCGTGGACGACCCTCCCGACGGGGGCGGGCAGGGACTCGACGCGGGTGTGCGGGTCGCACTCGTAGAAGTAGACGAGGGAGACCAGTTCCTCGGCCGGGGCGTGCGCGGGCGGCGGCAGGACCCGGTGGCGGCCGGCCCGCCAGCGGTCGCCGGTCCAGCGGGCCAGCAGGTCGCCGATGTTCACGGTGAGGGCCGCCGGATCGTACGGGGCGTCCTGCCAGCCGTCGGCGTCGGTGTGGATCTGGAGGCCGCCGGCGCCCGGCTCGCGGTCCAGGACCGTCACCGTCCCGAAGTCGGTGTGCGGGCCGATGCGGAACTGGCCGGGCAGGGGCGGCCCTACGGTCTCGGCGCCGGGGTACCAGTTGAGGTTGAAGCCCCAGGTGGGGTGGCCGGTGTGCCGGGTGAAGTGGTCCTCGGGCAGGGTCAGGGCCACGGCGAGGAGTTCCAGGAGCTCGTCGGAGAGGGCCCGCATCGCGGCGAGGTACTCGGTGACCGGCGGCCGCAGTCCCGGCACCTCGGCTGGCCAGGCGTTGGGCCGGAACCACGCGGCGTCCACCGCGGGCACGCCCGTGGGGTCCTCGGCCGCGCAGGACCAGGACTCCTTCAGGTCGGGCGGCGACTGCGTCCCCTCGGCGTAGGCGTTGGCCTCCGCGCCGGGTCCGAGCCAGCCCCGACCGCCGACGCTGACGGCGTAGGGCCGCTTCGTCCCGGGCGGCAGCCGGAAGAAGGTACGGGCTTCCTCGCGGATCCGGGCGGGCAGGGCCGGGTCGACGCCGTGCCCGGTGACCAGCAGGAATCCGGCGGACTGGAGCGCCTCGTCGACGCGCTCCGCGATCCGGGAGCGCGCGGCGGGGTCGCCGGACCGCCACGGCGCGAGGTCGATGACGGGGACCTGGGAGCTCACCATGCGGGGCCTGCCTTCCGGGGTGGGGCCGGGCGGTCGGGGGGTCCGACCGCCGGGGGTAGGGGGTTCAGGGGCGTTCGAGGCCGCTGCACGGCGGCGCGTAGTCCAGGTAGGGCATGTACGAGGACCACTGCGCGCGCGTGATCCGCGGGCCGGTGTGCGCGCAGGCCCCCGCCACGGCCCGGTCGAGGTCGGTGTCGGCCAGCCGCAGGGTGCTGTCGTAGCCGCCGGAGGCCAGGGCCGTGCCGTCGGGGCTGAAGGCGACCGACCCGACGGCGGTGGTGTGCCCGGTCAGCGTGGCCAGCGCGGCGGGCCGGGCCCCGCGGGGCACGCTCCACAGCCGGACGGTGCGGTCGTCGCCGGCGGTGGCGAGGGTGCGTCCGTCGGGGCTGAAGGCGACCGAGCCGACCACGTCGGTGTGCCCCGTGAGGGTGGCCAGGGCGGTGGGGCGGCGCGGTGCGGTGACGTCCCACAGGCGGACCGGGGTGCGCCCGCCGGAGGCGGTGGCGAGGGTCCGGCCGTCGGGGCTGAAGGCGACGGAGAACACGGCGGTGTCGTGGCCCGTGACCACGGCCAGCACGGTGGGCCGGGTGCGGTCGGTCACGTCGGTCAGGCGGACGGTGGCGTCCTCCCCGGCGGTGGCGAGGACCCGCCCGTCCGGGCTGAAGGCGACCGCGCGCACGGTGTCGCGGTGCCCGGTCTGCAGCGCGGTCTCGGCGGGCTCCCGCTCACCGGGCTCGCCCACGTCCCAGAGCCGTACGCCGCCGCCCGCTCCGGCGGTGGCCAGGGTGCGTCCGTCGGGGCTGAAGGCGAGGGCGCGTACGTCCCCGCCGCGCACGGGCAGTTCGGCCGCCACCGCCGGCCGGGCGGGCTCGGCCACGTCCCACAGGCGTACGGTGCCGTCGGCGCAGGCGGTGGCCAGCAGGCGGCCGTCCGGCCGGTAGGCCACGGCGCGCAGGTCGTCGCCGTGGCCGGTGAGGGTGGCCACCTGGGTGGGCCGGGCGGTGCCCCGGGTCTGCCACAGCCGGGCGGTGTGGTCCCCGCTCGCGGTGGCCAGCTGGCGCCCGTCGGGGCGGTAGGCGAGGGCGACGACCTCCTTGTCGTGTGCGGGCACCGAGGTCATCAGGGCGGACAGGAGGCTGTCGCGGGTCCGGGCGGTGGGCGAGAGCCGGTGGGCGGTCAGGCTCAGCTGGACGGCGAGCCCCGATCCGGCGCCGGTGGCGGAGGCGGCGGCGGTGAGGTCGGTGGCGGTCTCGGCGAGGTTCTGCGCGACGGCGTCGTTGCGCTGGCGGGTGACCTCCCCTTCGGCGCGCACGGCGTTGCCGGTGGCGACGGCGGCCACCCCGGCGACGGCGGCGAGCGCGCCGACCAGGGCGCGCAGCCGGCGGGTGCGGCGGCGGGCCCGGCGGTCGGCGGCGGCCTCGGCGGCGGTGCTGGCGTCGAGGAACTCCCGCTCCGCGGGGCCCAGTCCGAGGGCGGGCGAGCAGACGATCTCGCGGGCCAGCGCGAGCCGGGTGCCGCGCAGCAGCGCGCCGGGGTCGCGTCCCACGCCCTCCCAGGCGCGGACGGCCTCGGCGAGCTGGCGGTGGCGGCGCAGCCGTTCGCGGTCGTCGCCGATCCAGCCGCGCAGCCGGGGCCAGGCCCGGATGAGGGCCTCGTGGGTGAGCTCGACGGCGTCCTGGTCCAGGGTCAGCAGGCGTAACGCGGCGGCGCGGGCGAGGACCGTACCGGTATCGGCGTCCTGGCCGAACTCCTCGCGCGCGACGGGCCGTTTGGTGTCCTCGGTGCCCTCGCCGAGGGCGATGAGGTGCACGAACACCTGCCGGGCGAGGTCCTGCTGGCGGGCCGAGAGGGAGGCGTGGAGGGTTTCGGCGGACTGGGCGAGGGCCCCTTCGAAGCCCCCGGCCGCGTGGAAGCCGTCCAGGGTGAGGGCCGCGCCCCGGCGCCGCCGCCAGGTCTCCAGCAGCGCGTGCGAGAGCAGGGGCAGCGCGCCGACCTGGCCGTGGGCGTGCGCGACGAGGGTGGCCTGGAGTCCCCCTTCGACGGTGAGACCGGCCCGGCGGGCGGGTTCGACGACGGCACGGCGCAGTTCGGCGGCGGTCATCGGGCCGACGACGATCTGGGCCTCGCGGAGCACCTCGACGAGTTCGGGGTGGCGGGTGCAGTGCGCGTAGAAGTCGGCGCGGACGCCGAGGACCGCCCGGCAGCCGGAACCGGGCCGCCCGGCGGCGCCGACGAGCAGGGACACGAAGGCGGCGCGTTCCCCGGCGTCCGCGCAGACGGTGAAGACCTCCTCGAACTGGTCCACGATCAGTACCCGTTCGGGGGAACCGGGCTCCCCGTGACCGGCGAGGGCCTGCCGGGCCCGGTCCAGGGGGTGCGGCCCCGGGGTGAGCACGCTGACGGCGGGAGCGGGGGCGTCGGCGCGCAGCCGGGGCACCAGTCCGGCGTGCAGGAGGGAGGATTTGCCGGCTCCGGAGGCGCCGACGAGGGCGACGACGCGGTGCCGGGTCAGGGCGGTGAACAGGTCTTCGACGAGGCGTTCGCGGCCGAAGAACAGCCCCGCGTCCTCGGCGCGGAAGGCGGCGAGCCCCACGTACGGGAGCCCGTGCGCGCCGTCCTCGCGCCCGGACCCGGTGGCGGCGCCTCCCTCCGGCGTGTCGCCGGATCCGGCCGGTGCCGGGCCCCCGACCGCGAGTTCCACGGCTACGGCGTGCCAGCGGCGCTCCCACTCCCCCGGGTCCCCGCCGCAGGCGCGCACGTAGGACAGGGTCACGTCCAGGCTCGGCAGCCGGCGGCCGGCGGCGGCCCCGGACAGGGTCGCCACCGAGTAGTGGGCGCGCGCGGACAGGTCGCGGTACGGCGGGGATCCGGCCTCGTGGCGCAGACGGCGCAGGGCGGTGGCGAACTCCAGCAGAGGCCCGTCCCCGCCTTCCAGCGGACGTTCCTTGCGTGCCATGCACAGCCCCTTCCACCTCGGCCCCTTTTCTGCGGTCCGGGGTGGATTGTTCAGCAATTGTTTGTTCGCTGCCAGAGCGCCGACGGCGAACAAGGGATGGCGGCTACACCTGGGTCCGGACGGCGGCGACCGCCCTGCGGACGGCGCCGGGCGTCCCCGGGAACACACGGGGACGCCACCGGGAACAGACCGGTGCCGGACCGGCACCGGACCGAGAGCACGCCAGAGAGGAGGACCGCGGATGAGGCGAACACGAGGAGGCCCGGTGGCCGCCCTGGCGGCGGCGGTGGCTTTGACCGCGCTCGCCGGCTGCGGGGCGGGCGGACCGGCCGGCCGGGACCCCGGCGGCCCGCGGGCCGGGACGGCCGCC
>NZ_JBHWBP010000470.1:0-4946 GCF_042735575.1 Streptomyces sp. NPDC059564
GTCCGGGGTGGCCGCCGAACGCGCCGGCAGCGGGAGCGACTTGAGCGCGGCGAGCCCGGCCGCGTCGGCGGCGGCCCACAGCGCGAGCAGCGCGGGCGGCGCGTCCAGCGACAGGTCGACCCGGTCGCCGAGCCGCTCGGTCACCGTCGCCAGCAGCCGCTCCCGCGCCGCCGGGGCGAGGACGTCGAAGCCGCCGCGCAGCGCGGGCAGCCGCTCCAGGAACGCCGCGTCGGCGAGGCCGTCGACCCGGTCCAGCAGCGGGGTCAGGGCCGCCGGGGAGGCGTCGAGCAGCGGTCCGGCGGCGCTGAGCAGGCCGGTGAGCCGACGGGCCAGGGCGCGCCGCCCGTCGGCGGTGGCCGCGCCGTCGACCCAGGCGGCGGCGCGCTCGCCGAGCCCGGCCGCGGAGTCCAGGTCGAGCAGCACCCGCACGGCGAGGGCGGCGCCCCGCATCAACGGGCTGCCGCCGGAGGCGAGTTCCGCCAGGGCGGCGTCCATCCGCAGCCCGAGACCGCGGGCGGTGGCCCGGTCGGCGAGGGCCACGAGGGCGCCCGCGTCGGCGGGGTCGTCGCTCCCGGCGAGCCCGGGCAGGGCCCGTACGGCGGTGTCCAGCAGATCGCCGACGAGCCCGGCCGCCCGCTCGCGCGCCCCGGGGGCGGCGGGCAGGTGGCCGCGGCGCAGCCCCTCCAACAGGTCGACGGCAGAGAGGAGTTCCGGCAGACCGGCGCCGGCCGGCAGGACCTCCGCCACCTCGTCCAGTCGTACGTCGACCAGCCCGGGCAGATCACACCGCGCGGCGGCGGCCAGCCCGGTCAGCACCTGCGCCGCCGTCGGGCCGCCCTCGGCGGCCTCGCGGCGCGCCACCTCGCGCAGCGTCCCCGCGGCCGCCTGGGCGGCAGTGACGCCGCGGACCCCCGCCAGGTCCAGGCGGGCCGGGACGGACGGCGTCCAGGACAGCCGCCACTTGCTCCCCAGCGCGGTGCCGTCGCCGGTGGCGGCCACGCTCACGGGCTCCCCGTAGGAGGCCCCGCACACCAGCAGCCGCTGGAGCAGCACCTCGCGGCGCCCGTCGAGCTCGGAGCGCAACGGGTCGAGGCGCACCTCCTTGGGGGCCGGGTCCTCGGGTGACGGCAGCCGCAGCGCGGCCAGCTCCGCCTCCACGGAGGGTCCGAGCCCGGAACGCGGGGCGTGCGGGGTGGTCCGGCCGCGGCCCGCCCCCACGAGGACGGCCTCCAGGGCGCGGGCCAACGCCCGCCCCCGACCCAGGGGTTCACCGTGCCCGAGCACCGTCTGGACGGCCTCCAGGAGTTCCCCGCGTCCGGGCGCGGGCAGCCCGCGCAGCACCGCCAGGTCGCAGGCGAGGCGCAGTGTCTCGGCGGCCTCTCCCGTCCCGGCGGTGTGCCCGGCGCGGCGCAGCTCCCGGCACACCCCGGTGACGGCGACCGACGCCGCGTCCCGCACCCGCCCGGGGTCCCCACCCGCTTCGAGCACGGCCTGCTGCCAGAGCGGATCCCGGATCCCGGCGGGGTACCCGGACCGGGAGTCGAGCAGATCGAAGGAGTACGCCACGAACGAGGTGACGACCCCCTCACCCCCACCAGAACCGATCCCCGGCCCCGCGTCCGCGCCCCGCGGTCCCGGCACCTCGGCGGCCGGGCCGCCGGAGGTGAGGGCCGGGGCGTGGAAGGCGCCGATCACGGCGGCCACCCGGCGTCCGCCGACGGCCGCGGCGGCGACGGTCCGGCGCATGTGGGCCTCGCGGGCCAGGTCCACCGGGGGCACGGCGCCCGCGTCGGCGCGCAGCGCCCAGCCGACGCCGAGCGCGGCGCGCCGCACGGCCTCGGCGGAACACCCGGGCGCCAGCACTTCGACGGCCCGGTCCCACAGATCGTCCCCCTCGCGCCCCCTCCCGGCGGCGACAAGCCCCTCCGCGTAACTCCGGCGCCCCGACCCCGACTCCGAGTTGGCGGCCACGGGATCCGTCCAGCCCGAGTCCCGCGCGGCGAACCCCGCACCATCGGGCTCCGATGTCTCCGTCGACCAGCCCCGGTCCGCCAGGGGGAGGTCGCAGCAGACGACCTCCACGCCTCGGCCCCGCGCCCAGCGGATCGCGGCCAGTTCGGGGGAGAAGTCCGCGAACGGGTAGAAGGCCAGGTGGCCTTCCCGGCCCAGGCCGGCCAGGGCCACCGGGGCGACCGTCTCCGGGTCGGCCAGGTGCGGCAGCCACGGCTGGAAGTCGGTCGGCAGCTCGACGCAGACGACCTCCGCCCCCGCCTCCTCCAGCAGCGCCGGCACCACCGCCGCCAGCGCGGGACTGTGGTGGCGCACACCCAGCAGGTACGGCTCGCGCGAGGCGGCGAGCGCCGCCACCGCGTCCCGCGGATCGGTGACCGTCAACGCAGGCTCCCGCGCAGGTCCCACAGCCGGCGCCACATCGCCGAGCCGTCCTCGGCACGGCGGCGGACCGGGCCGTCCCAGTAGCCCAGCAGCCGTCCGTGGTCGGCCGGGTCGTCCTTGCGTACGACGCCCAGCAGGTGCCCCGGCAGCAGGTCCAGCACGTCGCCGCCCGGCAGGTATGCGGCCGCCACCCCCAGCGAGGCCGCCACCTGCACGGCCTCGGCGGTGGACATGACCGTGCCGGGCCGCTCCACGTCCCAGCCCTCGGCGCTGCGCCCGGAGCGCAGGTCGCGGAAGACGGTGACGAGCGCGTCGAGCACGGAGTCGTCCACCCCGAAGGCGGCCCCCGCCCGCTGCACGGCGGCGACGGCCTGGCGGCGGACCAGCGTCGCTTCGGCGTCGGGGTCCGCGATCGGCGCGACCGTCTCGAAGTTGAAGCGCCGCTTGAGGGCGGCGGACATCTCCGAGACGCCCCGGTCCCGCAGGTTGGCGGTGGCGATGACCGTGAACCCGGGGGCCGCGCTGACCGACGCGTCCTCGGTGGAGGTCAGTTCGGGCACGCTGACCCGCCGGTCGGACAGGATCGACACCAGCGCGTCCTGCACCTCGGGCAGACAGCGGGTGATCTCCTCGACCCGCGCCACCCGTCCGGTCCGCATCGCGGAGAGCACCGGGGAGTCGACCAGTGCCTGCGGGGTCGGGCCCTGGGCGAGGAGCAGCGCGTAGTTCCACCCGTACCGGAAGGCGTCCTCGGTGGTGCCCGCGGTGCCCTGCACGGTCAGCGCGCTGGTGCCGCACACGGCGGCCGCCAGCAGCTCGGACAGCATCGACTTGGCGGTGCCGGGCTCACCGGTGAGCAGCAGCCCGCGCTCCCCGGCCAGGGTCACCACGCACCGTTCCACCAGGGAGCGTTCGCCGACGAACTTGGGCGCGATCACCAGCTTGGACGGCAGCCCGGCGCGCCGCTTGGGCAGGGCGAGTTCGGCGCCTTCGCTGCCGCAGACGAACGTCACGACCGCGCGCGGGGTCAGCGCCCAGCCCGGCGGGCGGGGCCCGGTGTCCTGGGCGGCGAGGAAGGCCAGTTCGGCGGCGTACCGCTCCTCGGCGGGCATGACCTGCCGGGCGGCGGGAGCGGGCTGTTCGGTGAGGGTCATCGGTTCCTCGGGGTCTCGTTCTCGAAAGTCTCAGGAGGTTCGGGGGATCCCGCACGAAGGCGGGCAGGGAGGCAGGCGGAGCGGGGCCGGAGCGCGCCGAGGCGCCCCGACCCCACCCCCGGCGGGCCTCAGCGCCGTCGCGCCGCCGTGCGCTTCACCTTCAGCTGCTCGAAGCGCGGGGCGTCGCCCTCGCGGACCCGCCCCCACGCCCGGCGGTACAGGTCCGCGGCCGGCTCGGCCGGTACCAGCACGCCCAGCACCGGCGCACCGCCCGGCGCCGCCCCGTACATCGGCAGCTTCCACAGCTCGACGGGCAGCACCGGCGACGCCGGCTCGGCCCAGCCACCGGGCAGGAACAGGGTGCGCCCGGCCCGGGTGCGGCTGGCCGCCACCACCAGCTCGGTCGCGGCGAGTTCGGCGCGGGCGGCCTTCATCCGGGCCGGCTTCCAGTCCGTCCAGCGCGCCGTGTTGCGGTCGGTGGGGTCGGGCATGGCCAGCAGCATGAGGTACAGGGCGGCGGCGTCGGCGCCCAGCCCGTGCGCGGCGCCCACCTCCGCCACCAGCTCCGGCACGCCGCGGCTCGGGTCCTGTGCCCACCAGGTGCCGTCCTTGCCCACCGCACCCGCCACCGGCGCCCCCGGATCGGCGAGCAGCGCCGCGAAGGCCGGGTCGTGGGCCAGGCGCAGGGCCGTCTCCGCGGCCGAGGGCCGCTGGTCGGTGCCGCGCAGCAGCGGCAGGTACGGGTCCGAGCCCGTGGAGTCCAGCAGCGAGGTCCGCAGCGCGGACCGGGGCCGGTCGTCATGGGTGGCCAGGACCACCGCGCCGTACCGCTCGTACCCCGGGCCGGTCTCGGTCGGGGTGCCGGCCGCCTTGCGGAAGTCGGACCGGGACGTGTAGTACCCGGCGGCCAGCAGCAGTCCGGGCGCGGAGAGGCGCTGGCGGACCGCGGTGAGCGCCGGTGGCAGGCAGGCCCGTACGGGATGCCCGGCGGGCAGCCGGTGCGCGAGCCAGGCGGTGAGGGCCATGGCCCCGGTCAGCACGGACGCGTCGAAGGGCCGCGTGACGGGGGCGCCGGGCACGGCCTGGTCCCCCGTGACGGTCCACTCGACGTCGGCGGACAGCACCGCCGACGACGCCGGATCGAGGAGCGCGGGCAGTGCCCGGTGCGGGGTCCAGCCGGTGCGCACGTCGCGGGCGGCCTCGGCGAGCAGCCATTCGGGCACCGGCGTACGGCGGCCCACGCGCTGGTTCCACACCCGCGCGGCGGCGGCCGCGTCCGGGCCCTCGGTCCACAGCAGTGCCGGGTCGGCGGGCAGCAGGGCCGCGACCAGTTCGCGGCGCACGTCGAAGCCGAGGTCCTTGAGGTCGTCCCGGCCGTGCGCGGCGTCGGTGGCCTTC
>NZ_JBHWBP010000471.1:0-4924 GCF_042735575.1 Streptomyces sp. NPDC059564
CGCGGGGTCTGGGGCGGAGCCCCAGTGGCCGGGCCGCAGGGTTAGGCGTCGACCAGGGCCGGGTCGGCCGTGCCGAGGAGGTCGCGCAGGACGCGGGCCTGTTCGGCCGGGCCGTCCGAGGCGAGCAGGGCCGAGAGGACCGCGATGCGGGCCTGGCCCGCGCGGAGGGTGCCCGTGGGGACGGCGCCGACGGCTACGAGGTCCACGGCCCCGCCGTGCGTGTAGATCTCGGTGACGGGCCCGGCGGAGACCCGCGTGGTCAGCGCGACCAGCACCCCGCGGGCGATGGCGGCGGCCACCGCGTCCACGATCTCCGGGGTCGCGTTGCCCGCCCCGGTGCCGACGAGGACGATGCCCCGGGCGCCCGCCTCGACGGCGGCGTTCAGCAGCACCGGGTCGCCGTCGGCGTGGTGCATCACCATGTCCACGCGCGGCGGCAGCTCCGGCATGGCCGGCAGGGCGAGCGGGGCCGGACGCTGCGGCTCCCGCAGGACGGTGACCTTGCCGAAGCCGACCTTGCCGAGGAGCTCCTTCGAGGGGTCGGCGAACGCGTCCAGGGCCACGGCCTGGGTCTTCACGGTGCCGCGGGCCGCGTGCACCCGGCCCGCGAAGCTGATCAGGACGCCGAGGCCACGGGTGGTGGCGGCGGTGAGGAGCGCGTCGTACAGGTTCCCGGGGCCGTCGCCCTCCGCGGAGCCCATCGGCAGCTGCGAGCCGGTGAAGACGACGCTGCGCGCGTCGTGGTGGTGCAGGTCGACCAGGAAGGCCGACTCCTCCAGGGTGTCGGTGCCGTGCGTGACGACGATGCCGTCCACCTCGGGGTCGGCGAGCACCTCGTGGACGGTGCGCAGGAGGGTCAGCTGGTGGGCGGTGGTGAGGCGGGGGCTGTTCACGCTGAACAGGTCCACGACCTCGATGGTGACGCCCTCGGGCAGCGGGGCGGTGGCCATCACCTCGCGTCCGTCCGCCTCGGCGGCGAAGCCGGAGCCCATCCACCGGCTGGCTATCGTCCCGCCGGTGCTGATGACGACGATGCGTCCCATGGCCTGGCCGCCTTCCCTTGTGGTGAGATCGTGCGGATCTCGTACAGATTTGCTAGAGATGGCAATGATAGTGAGATCTACGCGCAATGCGATTGCGTCTTGGGGCGCACACGCAACAAACCGTGGGGGATGATTGCGCGATGGACGCCATTGACCACGAAATCTTGCGCGAGCTTCAGCGCGACGGCCGCCTCAGCAACCAGGAGCTGGCCCAGCGGGTCGGCCTGACCCCCTCCCCCTGCATGCGCCGCGTGCGGCAGCTGGAGCAGGACGGGGTGATCCAGGGCTACCGGGCGGTGATCGACCCCGAGGCGGTCGGGCGCGGCTTCGAGGTGCTGGTGTCGGTCGAGGTCCGCCGGGACCGGGAGGCCGTCGAGGCCTTCGAGGCGGCCCTCCAGGACATCCCCGACGTCATCGAGGCCTACCGCCTGTTCGGCAGCCCCGGGTGCCTGCTGCGCATCGCCGTCGCGGACCTGCGCGCGTACGAGCGGCTGTGGATCGAGCGGCTGACCGCGCTGTCCGGGGTCACCGAGGTCAACTCCCAGATCATCATGAAGCGCATCAAGGAGCCCACCGGCCTGCCCGTCTGACGCCCCGCCGGCCGCGGATATCGCCGCCCTCCCGGAGCCGGACGCACAGCGATAACCCTCCAATAAGGCCCCCGATTAGCTTCTGGAATCCAGAACGGATGCTGACACCAGAAGGGGGTGCCGCATGGACTTCCGGCTGCTCGGGCCGATCGAGGCCAAACGGGGAGGCGGCAGTACGATCCCGCTCTCCGGTTCCAAGGTCCATACGGTGCTCGCGGCACTGCTGCTGTCCGAAGGACGCGTGGTCTCCGATGCCCGGCTCAGCGCACTCCTGTGGGGGTGGGACCCGCCGGCGACGGCGAGCGCGCAGATCTACACGTACATGTCGAGGCTGCGCAAGCACCTGGGCACGGAGATCGAGATCGTCCGGCGGCAGCCCGGCTACGTGCTGCGGGCACCCGGGGCGTGGATCGACCTGACCGAGTTCGACCGCCTGGACCGGCTGGGCCGCGAGGCGCTCGCCGAACGCCGCTTCGAGGAGGCCGGCGCACTGCTGCGCGAGGCCCTGGAGCTGTGGCGGGGCACGGCGCTGGCCAACGCGACCGAGCAGCTGATCGAGGCGGAACTGCCCCGGCTGGAAGAGGCGCGCATGATCGCGCTGGAGAGCCGGATCGAGGCCGACCTCGCCGTCGGCCGCCACGAGCAGGTCACCGCCGAGCTCACCGGGCTGGTCGCCGAGCACCCCGTACGGGAACGCCTGCGCGCCCAGCTGATGACGGCCCTGTACCGCTGCGGGCGGCAGGCCGACGCGCTGCACACCTACTACGAGGGGCGCGCGGTCCTCGCCGACCAGCTGGGGGTGGACCCGGGCGAGGCGCTCGGCTCCACCTACCAGGCGGTGCTCGGCGGCGGCCTCGGGCTGGGTTCGGGTACGGGCACGGGCGGGTCCGGCGAGGACGGCCCGCAGGCCCCGGCGGCGGCTCCCGCTCCGGGTCCGGCGACGGCGGCGGTCGCCGCCCCGGCGCCGGTACGGACCGTGCCCGCGATGCTGCCGGCCCCGTACGGGGAGTTCACCGGGCGGCGGACCGAACTGGCCGGGCTGCGCGGCCGGCTGAGCCGCGAGGACGGCCGCCCGCGCCGGCTGCTGATCACCGGCATGGCCGGGGTGGGCAAGACGGCGCTGGCGGTGCGCGCCGCCCAGGACTGCGCCGCGCGCTTCCCCGACGGGCAGCTGTTCGTGGAGCTCTGCCACCCCGACGGCGCCCCGAAGGAGCCCGCCGAGGTGCTGGTCCGGCTGTTGCGCGCACTCGGTGAGGCGCCTGCGGCCGCCGCCTGTGACGACCTGGAGGAGCTGGTCCGGCTGTACCGGACGCGGACCTCGGGCGCCCGGCTGCTGCTGGTGCTGGACGGTGCGGTGGGCGACCGGCAGGTGGCCCCGCTGCTGCCGGGCGGTCCGGAGTCGGCGGTGCTGATCACCAGTCAGGCCCGGCTGGCCCGGGTCGCCGGAGCGGACACCACCGCGCTGGCCCTGGTCGACGACGAGGAGGGGCTGGAGCTGCTGGCCTCACTGGTGGGCCGGGACCGCGTCGACGCGGACCCGGACGCGGCCGACGACCTGGTGGCGTACTGCGCCGGGCTGCCGCTGGCCCTGCACATCACCGGGGCCCGGCTGGCGGCGCGCCCGCACTGGCCCTTGGCGCGCCTCGCCGCCCGGCTCGCCGATCCGGCGGCCAGGCTGGGCGAGCTGTCGTACGGGGACGTGAGCGTGCGGGAGGCCCTGGTGCACTCCGTACGGCGGCTGGAGGAGCCGGAGCTGGCCGCGCTGACCGGGCTGGCCGACGGGGACGCCGAACCCTTCTGCGCCCAGTACGCGGCGCTGGTGCTGGGCACCGCGGAGGAGGAGGCGGAGGCGGCGCTGGACGCCCTGGTGGACCGCGCCCTGCTGGAACTGTCCGGGCTGGACGCCCAGGGCAGGCCGCTGTACCGGTGGAACGACCTGGTCCGGCTGCTGGCGGCCTCCCTGACCACCCGTGACGCCTTCCCCTCCGCGGTGCGGTGAGTCATGCGGCGGCGTTCACCACGAGCTGTGGGAGCGCAGGTGGACGGTGCCGGTCGGGCGCAGGGCCGGCTCGATGGTCTCCCGCACGATCGTCCACACGTCGCCGACGACCCGCTCGCGCGGGGGCCGGGGCGAGCGGGACAGCGCGTCGGCGGCTATCGCCCAGGCCGACGCGACCGCGGCCGTGGCCCGCACCTCGGCGGACGGCTTCGCGGCCTTCGCCCGGGCCCGGCCGACATCGATGCGGAACGCGAGTTCCGCGGCCTGGCCGAGCTGGACCTCGCGGATGACCCGGGTGACGGGGAGCGCGAAGACGGCCGGCGAGAGCGGGTGCGCGTAGACCTGGCGGACCCAGGTGGAGAAGCGCAGCCGTTCCCGCTCCTCCCAGCCGCCGCGCGCGGCCGGGCCCGGGTCATCGCCCTCCACGGCCTCGGCGATCTCCTCGAAGTACGCGGCGAGGTCCTGCGGGGTGAGCCCCAGCAGCTGCTCGGGCGGGTCGAAGGCGGTGGCGCCGGCCGGGAGTTCGGCGGTGGAGGCGGCCTGGAAGGCGTTCTCCGCGATCAGCTGTTCCACGGGGAAGAAGGACTCGATGGTCATGGCTCTGCGGCCTTTCGCTGAGGCGGTACCAGGGGGACGGGGTGGGGCGGTGACGGGTGCGGTGCCGACGGGTTCGGTGCCGGCGTGTGGAGCGGCGGTGCCGGGGTGGGACGGGAGGGCTGCCGCAGGCGCGGGGTACGCGGCCGGGGACGGTTCAGCGGTCCGCGTGGTGGTGCACGGGTCCGTGCGCGGCGGGTCCCGCCGGCCGGGCCAGCGCGACGGCGACGCCGTCGAAGAGCCGGAGGTCCTCGACCGTCCACGCGGTGGTCCGGCCGCGGTGGGTGTGGGTGACGCGGACCGGTCCGCCACGGGCCGGATGGGTTTCCAGCAGGCCCAGTTCGACGCCGGACAGTCCGAGGCCGGTGGCTTTGACCACGGCCTCCTTCCGGGTCCAGATGCGGTAGAAGGCGGCGTCCCGCTCCGGTCCGGGCGCGAGCGCGCCCAGGTGTTGGCGTTCCGCGGCGGTGAGGTCCGGGTCGGTGGTCGCCGAGGCGCGGACCGGGCGCACGGCCTCGGCGTCGACGCCGATCGCCGTGCCCGCGCCGACCACGAAGATCCCGCAGCCCGCCGTACGGGTCATGCCGATCGGGAGCCGCAGGGCCGGGACGACGAGCTTCGGCGGGCCGTGGCTGCCGTCGCCGCAGCCGGGACACGTGTGCCGGCCCAGCGCGATCTCCCGGGGGTCGAGTCCGAAC
>NZ_JBHWBP010000472.1:0-4881 GCF_042735575.1 Streptomyces sp. NPDC059564
GACACGGGCATCGGCACGAGCGCGGGCACCGCCGCTGACACGCGTGCGGAGGCGGGCACCAGCGCGAGCACCGCACCGAGCGGAACGGACGCGCCCGGGCCGGCGGCGGCGGTGGCCTCGGCCGGGGCAGGCGGATCCGGCGACGGGGACCCGGCCGCGCGCGGCGTCCCGGCGCCGGACGCGGCCCGTACCCGGCTCGGGCTCGGGCAGGCGGCCCTGTTGTCGGCCCTCGTCGCCGGAACGCCCGTGCCCGAGGGGTTCGACCGGCAGCGGATCCGGATCCAGTCCCGGGCGCTGGCCGCCAAGCGGGCCTCGGTGGTCGCGAAGCTGGCGCCCGAGCTGCCGGTCATCCTGGGCGGGCCCGACGCCTACCGCGCGGCCTTCCTCGGGTACGCCCGCCGCCGCCCCATGACGGCCGGATACCGCCGCGACGCCCTGGACTTCGCCGAGCACCTGCTGATCCAGGACCTGCCCGCCGACCCGGCCGCCCGCCGCCGGCTCACCGCCTGGTGGCAGGACCGGGCCGGCGCCCGGCCGCCCCGCCGGATCGTGCGCTGGGCCCGTGCCCTGCTGGGGAGGGCGGCATGAACCTGCTGGCCGTCGCCGTCTGGGCCGCCGTGCTCGGCTCCGGCGCACTGCTGCTGCGCGCCCTGTTCCGGGCCCGGCCCCGGGCCTCCGGGCCCGCGCCCGAACTGCACGACCTGTCCGAGGCCGCGTTCCTGGCGGGCGGTCCCGGCGCGGTCGTCGACACCGCGCTCGTCTCGCTGTTCGTCGACACCCGGCTGGTGGGCGGCGGCCCCGGCCTCGTCCGGGCACGGCCCGGGGCGCGGGGCTCGGACCCCGCCGAGCGGGCCGTGCTGGAGGCGCTGCGGCAGGCGCCCTCCGGGTGGCTCTACCAGGTGCGCTACGCCGCCATGCTCGACCCGGCCGTCCAGGAGACCGGGGACGCCCTCGCCGCCCGGGGGCTGGTCGCCCCGCCCGGCACGGGGCGCGGGCTGCGGCGCTGGGGGGTGCTCCAGGCGGCGGTGTGCGCGCTGCTGGTGCCGCTGTCGCTGCCGCTGACCTTCGTCGCGTGGTCCCTGGAACCGGGGCCCCAGGTGCCGTTCATCGTCAAGGTGTTCCCCGCGCTGCTGGCCGGCATCGTGATCGGTTCCGCCTGCGCGAAGCGGGCCGGGCGGCGGATCACCCCGGCGGGGCGGGCGGCACTGGCCGGGATGCGGGGACGGTACGCGGCCGATCCCGCCGAGCACGTACAGACGGCCCTGTTCGGGCTGCGGGGCCTGCGGGACCCGTACCTGCGCGAGCAGCTGGTGCCCGCCGCCCGGAGCACCCGGCTGGCCGCGGCCCAGTCCCGGGGGCGTACGCACACCTCGCACTCCTCGCACTCCGCCTCGTCTTCGTCCGCCGAGATCCTGCCGGTGGTCTGGTGCGCGGCGAGCGACGGAGGGGGCGGCGGCGGCTCCGGCGGCTGCGGTTCCTCGGGCAGCGGCTGTGCGGGATCCTCCGGTTCCGGTTGCGGCAGCAGCAGCAGCTCCAGCTGTTCGGGCGGCGGATCCAGCTGCGGGAGCGGCAGTTCCAGCTGCGGCAGCAGCAGTTCGAGCTGTTCGAGCAGCAGCTCCAGCTGCGGCAGCAGTTCCTGATACGGCAACCGGGGGTACCGGGTCCGACACCCGGCGGCGGACCTGTACAGCGGCCCGGGCCTGACATCTCATCAGATCGGACGATGAGACGAAGGGAACGCCATGCGCAGGACGCGGACGAGGCTCGTGCGCTACGGAGCCGCCGCGGCGGGCCTCCCCCTCGCGCTCTCCCTCGGCGTCCCGGCCCGGGCGGCCGCCACCCCCCGGGACGCCGCCGGCGCCGTCGAGGACGCCGGGGCCGAGCTCGTCGCCCGCCGCGCGGCTGCCGCCCGGCTCGGCTTCGGGCCCTGCCCCGCCGTCGAGGAGCTGCCCGGCCCCGTGGGATGCGCGTCCCTGCGCGTACCGCTGGACTACGCCCGCCCCGACGGCCCGCAGATCTCCCTCACCGTCAGCCGGATCCCCGCCACCGGCCGCGGGGACGCCGTCCGCCAGGGCGCCCTCGTGTACAACCCGGGCGGGCCCGGCGCGTCCGGGATGTTCTTCCCGCTGCTCGGCGGCCGCCCCGCCTGGAGCCGGATCGCCGCCGCCTACGACCTCGTCGGCTACGCCCCGCGCGGAGTCGGGCGCTCGGCCCCGCTGTCCTGCCAGGACCCGGACGAGCGGCCGCACGGTCCCACGCAGGTCCCGGCCGTGCCCTCCCCCGCGTACAAGCAGGAGCGGCTCGCCGCCGCCCGGGCGTACGCGCGGGGCTGCGCGCGCCACGCCGGGGCCGCCCTGGCCCAGTACACGACCCTGAACAACGTCCGCGACCTGCACGTGCTGCGCGCCGCGCTCGGCGAGCGGCGGCTGAGCTTCGTGGGCGCCTCGTACGGCACCTATCTGGGGGCGGTCTACGCGACCCGCTACCCGGGCCACGTGCGCCGCATGGTCTTCGACTCGGCCGTCGATCCCGACCCGCGCCGCATCTGGTACCTCAACAACCTCGGCCAGGCACCGGGCTTCGAGCGCCGCTGGTCCGACTTCCTCACGTGGGCGGCCCGCCACCACGCGGCGTACGGGCTCGGCACCACCCCCGGGGCGGTGCGGGCGAGTTACGAGCGGGTCCGCGCGGCGGTGGCCCGCGCTCCGGCGGGCGGCGTCGTCGGGACGGGCGAACTGCACGCGGCGTACCTGCAGACGGCGTACTACGACGACGTCTGGCCGGAGCGGGCCGCGGCGCTGGCCGCGTTCCTGCGCGGGGACCCGGGCCCGCTGACGCGGCAGGCCGCGCGCGATCCGGGGCGGGCGGCGGAGGCCGCGAACGCGACGGCCGTCTACACGGCGGTGCTGTGCAACGACGCCCCGTGGCCCGCCGACTGGGAGACCTGGGACCGCGACAACTCCGAACTGGCCCGCCGCGCACCCTTCGAGACCTGGGCCAACGCGTTCCTGAACCTGCCGTGCGCCTCCTGGCCGGTGGCCGCCCGGCAGCGTCCGGCCGAGGTCGGGGCGGGGCCGCAGGGGCTGCCGCCGACGCTCATCGTCGCGGCGGAACGGGACGGGGCGACCCCGTACCCGGGCGCCCTGGAGCTGCAACGGCGGCTCGGCGACGGGGCCTCACTGGTCACGGAGGAGGGAGCCGGCACCCACGGGGTGGCCGGCGGACGCAACGCGTGCGTGGACCGGCGGGTGGAGCGGTACCTGCTCACGGGAGCCACCCCGGGGTGGCGTGTCACGTGTGCGCCGCATCCGGAGCCCGCACCGGTGTCGCTGGACGACCGGGCAGCAAGCGCTCCCAGGGCGCTGCTGCCGCCTGTCGTCTGAACTTCCGGGCGGGGTCTCCGGCTGCGTCGATTCGGGGGCAGGGCCTCCCGATCCCCGGAGGCCGCTCTTGTGTCACGAGCGTTCCTCCGGTCCTTCCCCCCAGGGGAGGTCTAGGCGAGCCCGGCCACCAGATCGGCGACGGACTTGCGGCGCCCGGTGTAGAAGGGCACCTCTTCGCGTACGTGCATCCGGGCCTCGGAGGCACGCAGGTGACGCATGAGGTCGACGATGCGGTAGAGCTCGTCGGCCTCGAAGGCCAGCATCCACTCGTAGTCGCCCAGCGAGAAGGAGGCGACGGTGTTGGCGCGCACGTCCGGGTACCCGCGGGCCATCTTGCCGTGGTCGGCGAGCATGCGGCGGCGGTCGTCGTCGGGCAGCAGGTACCAGTCGTACGAGCGCACGAACGGGTACACGCTGACGTAGTCGCGGGCGTTCTCGTCGGCCAGGAAGGCCGGGATGTGCGACTTGTTGAACTCGGCCGGGCGGTGCAGGGCCATGTTCGACCACACCGGCTCCAGAGCGCGGCCCAGCCGGGTGCGGCGGAAGAGGTTGTAGGCGCTCTGGAGCTCGTCCGAGGTCTCGGCGTGCCACCAGATCATGACGTCGGCGTCGGCGCGCAGGCCGGAGACGTCATAGGTGCCGCGGACGGTGATGTCCTTGGCGGCCAGCTGGTCGAAGAGCTCCTGGACCTCGTCGGCGAAGCCGGTGCGGTCCTCCGGGAGGACGTCCTTCAGCTTGAAGACGGACCACAGGGTGTAGCGGATGACCTCGTTGAGGTCCTTCGCCTTCTTCCCCGCGTTGGGAATCTTCTCTGGTGCAGTCATGTGTCCATTGTCCCGTGTGCTGATCAGTGGTCCGTGCCAGGGGTGGCCATCGCGGCGCTCACGGCGTCGGCGGCCTTCCCGGCGCTCGCGACGCAGGCCGGGATCCCGACTCCGTCGTAGAGGGCTCCGCAGACGGCGAGGCCCGGCAGCTCGGCCACGGCGGCCCGGATCCGGGCGACGCGGGCGAGGTGGCCGACCGGGTACTGGGGCAGTCCGTCGTCCCAGCGGGTCACGGTGGAGGCCACCGGCCGGGCGGCGAGCCCGACGGCCTCGCCGAGGTCGGCGAGCGAGACGTCGACGAGTTCGGCGTCCTCCCGCTTCAGGTCGCCCTCGTCGCCGTGCCGGCCGATGGAGGTACGGAGCAGGAAGAGCTCCGGATCGGCCCCGGCCCAGGCCCACTTGTTGCTGGAGAAGGTGGAGGCCTTGATCGTCCGGCCGTCGACGGGGGGTACGAGGAACCCGCTGGCGCCGCCTTCGGTGACCGGGGCGGGCAGGTCGGAGCGCCGGAAGGCCATCGTGACCAGGGCCATGGAGGCGTACTCGGCCTCGCGCAGCGCGGTGGCCGCGGCGGGGGCGAGCGCGCCGAGCAGCCGGGCGGCGGGGCCGGCCGGGGTGGCGAGGACCACGGCGTCGGCGTCGAGGACCTCGTCGGGGGTGGTGATCCGCCAGCCCTC
>NZ_JBHWBP010000473.1:0-4827 GCF_042735575.1 Streptomyces sp. NPDC059564
GGGAGTCCTGGCCGCCGAAGCGGGAGTCCTGCCAGGGGCGGGCGTCGTGCTGCGCCGCTGCGGTCCGTACGGGACCGGTCTCCTGGGTGTCCAGGCACGCCGTGGCGGCGGTGGGCACACCCACGATGGCCAGCGCGCCGACGGCGACGGCTATTTTCCTGTAGTGCGTCTTCTTACGGTGCTTCTTCATGCGGGACCTCACTCGGTGATCGCGAAGCTCCCGGCGCCGGACCGCAAGGGCGCCGGAGGAATCGCCATTCTTAAAAGCCCGGCAACGGCCTGGCAAGCCCGATCTACTACGGTGCGTAGTAGGTAGGGGCCCCGGCTTGAAACGACCGGAAGATCGTGCATGC
The DNA here is from genome assembly GCF_042735575.1 of Streptomyces sp. NPDC059564. Lineage (NCBI taxonomy): Bacteria > Bacillati > Actinomycetota > Actinomycetes > Kitasatosporales > Streptomycetaceae > Streptomyces > Streptomyces sp. NPDC059564. The sequence continues at coordinate 354 of NZ_JBHWBP010000473.1, forward strand.
CCTCGCCGTGGCCGTTCCGGCGGAGACCTGACGCGCCGCTAGAACCACCCCCCATCAGCCGCGTTGGCCGAGGCTAAATGAGAGTCAGTGATTCCGTTTCCGGCGGAGTGCGGCATGTCAACGCCAAACAGGGACAAATAGCGAAATGTCGATGCGCTGACGATCTCCGCCAAGCCCGCCGCCCCGGCGGGTGATGTGTGACGCATGTCACCGCTTCCGGACGCAACCGCCCGCCCGCCGGCCGCCGCGCGCGTACCCCGGATGTGCCGGGTGAAATCAGCGGCGGCAGGAGGGGGACTCGGGCGGGGCTATGCGGACCCGGCTCTCGGCGGGGGCGTTCTCGATGTCCTCGAGCTGCGCGACGATCGTGCCGCGCAGGTGCTCGTAGTCCTCGAAGCGGAAGTCCTGGAACAGGGTGTGCCCCGTCCACATCAGGTTGGCGCACACCCGGGCCGGCACCCGCCCGGTCCGCGCACCCATGCCGACCAGGGCCACGGACCGGATGCTGCCCGGCTCCTCCCTGTTCTGCTGGTGGACCGCCTGGAAGGCGGCCGCGCACGCCAGAGCCACGTTGAGGGTCTCGCTCACGTTCTCCGAGGACGACTCCATCGTCGGCGTCGATATGAGGAACCTCGGCTTGACCGCCCCGGACCGGACGCACACCGCGCTCCCCACCGGGAGGCTGCCCGCGAACCGGTCGCGGATCGCCCGCTGGACACGCAGCTGGATGCCCGCCCCCAGGTGTCGCTTGATCACCGCGTCGACCCCGCCGTCCATCAGGCCCTTGGAATTGGTCGGGGTGACCCAGGCGTCGACGTCCTCGTCCAGGATCGAACCGTTGCGGATCTCGATCCCCGGCGTGTCGGCGAACGCGGCCCGCCACGCCTCCACCACATCGGTGTTGAGGTCGGTCAGCACTACCCTCAGCGACGACTGCACGGCTTCTACGGACATGGTCCACTCCTTGCGGGATACGGGTCCTTCCACTGGTCACGACGTTACCGCGCCCCACTGACAACGCCCTTTCCGGACCCGGCTGGTGACCCATCGTCACGATTGCGGGCGTGCTGACCGGGTGTTAGCCTGCCGCCAGATTTCCGCTGACCGCGCCCGAGCCGAAGCCTGCGTCCACGACGCGAGAGCCGGGCCGGTCCGCAGGCGGACGCGGCGTTCCGGACGCCCCTCCATCCCTCAGCACGGTTCCTCTCCTGGGAGTTCCTTCACCATGCGCGATGCCAACGTCCCGGCCCAGCCCGACTCGAACGACCCGCTGGGCCTCACCGAACTGTTCAAAGGCGGCGGCGAGCCGTGGCTTCCGCTGCTGAAGCCGGTCATCGAGGCGCAGCCGGACGCGGCCTCGTTCATCGGTGCCGGACGCGGCTCCGAGGTCGTTCCCGTCCGCGAACTGACCTTCCAGGCGCTCAAGCCCAACCCGCCGCACAAGTGGAAGGTGGTCGTCTTCGGGCAGAACCCGTACCCGCGCCCGGAGAGCGCGACCGGCATAGCCATGTTCGACAACACCTTCCACGACTGGAAGGACAGCCAGTTCGGCCGGGTCGTCAGCATCCGCTGCATCATCAAGGCGGCGGCGATGTGGAAGTACGGCATACCCAAGAAGACCCCGATCGCCGACGTCCGCGCGCTGCTCAAGGAGCAGGACACCGTCCAGCCGCCGGAGTGGTTCCAGGCGATGCTCACCCAGGGCGTCCTCCTGCTGAACGCGGCCCTCACCGCCAGCGGCGACGGATCGACCGGAACCGACCGGCACACCGGGTTCTGGCGTCCGGTCACCGAGAAGATCATCGAAGAGATCCTCCGGGCCAAGCAGAACGCCGACGAGGAGGACCGCGGTGTCGTCTTCGCGTGGTGGGGGGCCCACGCGCGCAACCTGAAGAAGGTCGTCCTCCGGCTCCAGGAGAAGTACCCCGAGGTCGAGGTCCGGCACATCGACCACGCGAACCCCGCGGCGCAGGGCGACATCTTCTGCGAGGGTGATCATTTCGCGATGGTGAACGAGGCCCTCGCCTCGCTGGGCGCCGCCCCGGTCGACTGGCTGCCGAGCAAGGGGTGGAACGAGCGCGCGGCCGGGGCCGGCGGGACCGACGGTGACGTCGCCGAACGCATGGGCGCGTTCATCGCCTCCACCATGGAGCTGCACCAGCTCTACCTGGAGCGGCTCGCCGGCGTCAAGGACGAGGGGCTCGTCCTCCCCGCGATCACCGGTGTCTTCGACACCCCGCTCATGGACTTCCCCGACGCCGTCGGCCCGGTCGCCCGGCTGCTGGCCAACCTCGACCGGCACGTCACGCGATCGCACGAGTTCGGCAAGCGGCGCGCGGACGAAGCGGCCGGCGGCCTGTCCGCCGACGCCATCGCCGCCCTCCACCTCTACACCTGCGAGTCCGCCTTCTACCGGGAGATCAACGCCGTCCTGCGCGCCCCGGACCGCGCCAAGGTCGTCCCGTACCTCCCCTACCTGAGGCTGCTGTTCTCGGCCGTTTCGCAGCTCCCCGCCCGCACGGAGCCGCTGTGGCGCGGGGTGTCGCTGGACCTGCGGGCGCAGTACCCCCTCGGCCGGACCGTGACCTGGTGGGGCGTGTCCTCCTGTACCTCCCAGCTCGGCGTGGCGCGCTCCTTCCTCGGCAGCCGGGGCAAGCGGACGCTCTTCGAGGTGGTCCCGCGCCGGGCGGTGGGCATCCAGCGGTTCTCCGCGTTCACGGGCGAGGAGGAGTTCATCCTCTCGCCCGGCACACAGCTCGAGGTGACGGACGTGAAGGCCGAACGCGGCGGCCTGTGCACCGTGCGGCTGACCGAGCTGGAGGAGCAGACCCTCGTGTCCTGACCGGTGACCCTGTGGGTTGGCTGTGAAGTGACGGACGCGTGGGGGACCTGTGCGGCTACTGTGCCGACAAGTTCTATATTCATACGAAGCATCCATGCGCGGCCCTGCTGCGGTGATCAGGGGGGATACGCGATGGCCGAGGCCGACGACGCTTCGCAGGTCCGGACGGAGTCCCGGAGTGCCCGCAAGGAACGCAGGAAGGCGCAGAACCGCAAGCGGCTGGTCATCGGCGTCTCCGTGATCGCCCTGGGAGGGGCCGCCGCGACCGCCTACGCCTTCACCCTGGGCGGCGCCTCGGGGGCCGCCCAGGGCGACGCGAGGTTCGCGGACCCCGCGGCGGGCGGCGCCGGGGGCGGTGCGAAGAAGGGCACGGAGGAGCCCTGGGACGGCAAGGTCAAGGTGCTGGGGGACGGCTCGACCTCCTACACGGGCCCGCAGCCGGGGCAGCTCAAGCCCGAGCGGCTGAAGCCGGGCGAGAAGCCGCCGCAGTTCGTCGTGTTCTCCTGGGACGGCGCGCTGGAGGGCGACGACCACCTCTTCTCGCACTTCCGCCAGGTGGCCCGGGAGAGCAAGGCCCACATGACCTTCTTCCTCACCGGCATATACCTGCTGCCGGACGGCAAGAAGATGCTCTACCGGCCGCCGCAGCACAGTCCGGGCTCGTCCGCGATCTCGTACCCGACCGTCCCGCACGTGAAGACCACGCTGGAGCAGCTGCGCGGCGCCTGGGGCGACGGCGACGAGATCGGTTCGCACTTCAACGGGCACTTCTGCGGGCCCAAGGGCGGCGGTGACTGGAGCCCCGCCGAGTGGAAGAGCGAGATCGACCAGACGTACGCCTTCATGAAGAACTGGAAGACCAACACCGGTTTCACCAAGGAGGCGCCCCTGCCCTTCGACCCGGACCGGGAAGTGGTCGGCGGCCGGGCGCCGTGCCTGGAGGGCCAGAAGAACCTGCTGACCGCGATCAAGCCGTACGGCTGGCGCTACGACGCGAGTTCCTCCGGAGACTTCCAGATGTGGCCGTCCAAGCAGCAGGACATATGGAACTTTCCCCTCCAACTCGTTCCATTGCAGGGCAAAGAGGCGCAGGTCCTCTCGATGGACTTCAACTTCCTCTACAACCAGTCCGGCGACAGCACCCAGGGCGACCCGGCGAAGTTCGCCGGCTGGCAGACGCAGACCCGGATGTCGTACCTGAACGGCTTCAACCGCGTCTACAACGGCAGCCGGGCGCCCATGTTCATCGGCAACCACTTCGAGGACTGGAACGGCGGCATCTACATGAAGGCCGTCGAGGACGTGATGAAGGACGTCTGCCCGCGCCAGGAGGTCCGCTGCGTGTCGTTCCGGGAGCTGGCGGACTGGCTCGACGCCCAGGACCCCAAGGTCCTGGCCCAGCTGCGGCTGCTCGACCCGGCGCAGGCGCCGGACTGGAAGACGCTGATCAAGTGAGCGGCCGGGCGGCGGAGCCTCCCCGCGGGGTCCCCCCGTCGCCCGGCCGCCGGGCCTACTTGACCGCCTTGATGTAGTCGGCCCACAGGCCCACCGCCCGCTCGCTGCCGGGCGTGCCGGGGGCGTCGCCCCCCCCCCCCCTCCGCGGCACCGGCACGAGGGCGGACAGCGACAACC
>NZ_JBHWBP010000474.1:0-4761 GCF_042735575.1 Streptomyces sp. NPDC059564
GCCAAGGCTGCGGCCCGCCGGGGACGCCCACAAGGGCGCGTCGGAACCGTCGTGCGGGCTGATGACCCCGCGTCAGGAAGCCCCCACCGGAAAACCGCCCCCGTCCCCGCCCGCCACCCCCGGGTCGGGGGCCACGTCGGGGGCTGCGTACGCCGACAGGTCCGGAGCCGTCTCGTGTTCCACCGCCGGGTCGGGGGCCGCGCCCGCCGGGACGTCCGCCGCCAGGTCCTCGTCCGGCGCTGTGTTCTCCGTCACCGCCACCGGCGGGTCCGCCGCGGGGACTCCGGTCAGGAGCGCCAGGAGGCCCGCCACCTGGACGCCTGCCTCCGCCGGGTGTTTGAAGACGGCGCCCGCCGAGATCTCGTACCGGTTGCGCCGGCCGTCCCGGACCCGCTGGAGGTATCCGTCGGACTCCAGGTCGGCCACGATCGTCTGCACCGTGCGCTCGGTGAGCGCGCACGCCAGGGCCACATCCCGCAAACGCACGGCCGGGTCCCGGGCGATGGTCACCAGGACGCGGGCGTGATTTGTCAGGAATGTCCAGTTCTGTCGACGTGTCAGGCTCCCCATGTGGTCATGATGCGTCACATGATTCATGTGACGCAAGACGCGAAACCGGTTTCCGGCATTTCTTGACGTACGAGCAGAAGAGGTCCAGCATCTACGGCAGTCAAGGTCCCGCGCCGCAAGCCGACCAGCCCAAGGAGCGAACCCCATGCAGGTCCGTGCCCACACCACCGCCACTACCGCCCCCGCCGCCACCGACACCCCTGCCCGGGCCCCCCTCCTCCCCGGCCCCCGCCGCTCCGCCGCCACCGCCCGCGGCGCCGGAGTGCCCCGGATCGAGGAGCCCCGCGAGGTGGCCCCGGCGGACGCGCGCGAGTTGTCGAAGGTGTTCTTCAAGCGCCTGCGCGAACTCTCCGAAGGCACCCCGGAGTACCAGTACGTCCGCAACACCCTGATCGAGATGAATGCCTCACTCGTCCAGTACGCCGTGCGCCGCTTCCGCGGCCGGGGTGAGAACGGCGACATCGAGGACATCGTCCAGGTGGGCACCATCGGCCTGATCAAGGCCATCGACCGGTTCGACCCGGCCCGCGAGAACGAGTTCTCCACCCTCGCCATGCCGTACATCACAGGTGAGATCAAGCGGCACTTCCGCGACACCACCTGGGCCGTCCGCGTCCCGCGCCGGCTCCAGGAGCTGCGCATCGACATCGCCAAGGCGAAGGAGGAGCTGACCGTCCGGCTCGACCGCTCGCCGACCGTCGCCGACCTCGCCGCCCACCTCGACCTCACCGACGAGGAAGTCATAGAGGGTCTCGTCGCCGCCAACGGCCACACCAGCGGCTCCCTCGACGCCCCGCAGAGCGAGCACGGTGACGGCTCCGCCGAAGGCCACACCCTCGCCGACGTCATGGGCGAGGAGGAACCGGCCATGGAGCTCGTCGAGGACATCCAGACCCTGGCCCCACTGCTCGAACAGCTCAGCGACCGCGAGCGCACCATGCTCCGGATGCGGTTCGGCGAGGAGCTGACCCAGGCCCAGATCGGCACCGCCCTCGGCATCTCCCAGATGCAGGTCTCCCGGCTCCTGACCCGGCTGCTCGCCCACCTGCGGGCCTCGATGCTGGACGACGCCGCCCCCGCCGCCGCACCGGAGTCCGCCCGCCGCACACCGTGATCCGGGTCACTCCCCGGTTTGCCGCGGCGAACCCCGGGCAAACGCGCCGCTGGAGCGGAACCGTGCCCTCCGGCCCTTGGGGCCGCAGGCGCGGCCCGCGCGGGCCGATCCCGCCCCGCTCCCCGGCCGCCGCCGCCAGCGGTTCGCCGGAGCCGGTACGACCCCCGAGGTGCATGTGTCCACGCTCCAGGCCGAACACGTCTACAAGGTGTTCGGAAGACGCCCCGACCGGCTGGAGGCCGCCGTCCGGGCGCTCTCGAGCGGCGCCGACCGCGACGAGCTGCGCGCCGACGGCACGACGGCCGCTGTGATCGACGCCTCATTCAGCGTCGAGCCCGGCCAGATCTTCGTCGTCATGGGGCTGTCCGGCTCCGGCAAGTCCACCCTCCTGCGGATGCTGAACGGCCTGCTGGAACCCACGGCGGGCCGCATCCTCTTCGACGGCGAGGACCTCACCGCGCTCGGCGCGCGCGAGCTGCGCCGCGTACGGTCCACGAAGATCTCCATGGTGTTCCAGCACTTCGCGCTCTTCCCCCACCGCGACGTGCTGGCGAACGCCGCCTACGGTCTCGAGGTCCAGGGCGTCCCCCGGGCCGAGCGCGAACGGCGCGCCGCCGAGGCGCTGGCGCTGTGCGGGCTCGGCGGCTGGGAGAACTCCTGGCCCGACGAGCTGTCCGGCGGCATGCAGCAGCGCGTGGGCCTCGCCCGCGCCCTGGCCACCGACGCCGACCTGCTCCTGATGGACGAGTCCTTCAGCGCCCTCGACCCGCTGATCCGCCGCGACATGCAGGACCAGCTCCTGGAACTCCAGCGGACCCTGAAGAAGACCATCGTCTTCATCACCCACGACCTGAACGAGGCCATGCGCCTGGGCGACTCCATCGCCGTCATGCGCGACGGCCGCATCGTCCAGCAGGGCACGGCCGAGGACATCCTCACCCGCCCCGCCGACGACTACGTCGCCTCGTTCGTGCAGGACGTGGACCGCTCGCGCGTGCTCACCGCCGACGCCGTCATGGACGAGGCTCCCGCCGGCGCGGACGCCTGCGCCTGCCCCACCGTCAGCGCGGACACCCCGCTCGCCGACCTGTGCGCGGTCAGCGCCCGCGTCCCGCACGCGGTGGCCGTCACGGACGCCGACGGCTCCGTCCTCGGCTCCGTCCCCCAGGACCGGCTCGTCGCCTTCATCGGTGACGAACAGCGGCCCCCGATGGCCTGCCTCGACGCGGAGGTGGCCGCCTGATGCCCCGCCTGCACCTCGGCGCCTGGGCCGACAGCACCGTCGACTTCCTCCAGCGCCACCTCTCCTGGCTCTTCGACGCCATCAGCGCCCTCGTGACCGGCCTCTACGACGGCCTCGACGCGGTGCTCTCCGCACCGGCCCCGCTGCTCTTCGCGGGCATCCTCGCCGTCGCCGCCTGGTGGCTGCGCGGCCTGCTCGCGGGCCTGCTGGCCTTCGCCGGGTTCGCGCTCGTCGACTCGGTGGCCCTGTGGGACGAGGCGATGTCCACGCTGTCCCTGGTCCTCGTCGCCACCCTCGTCACGCTCGTGTTCGCACTGCCGCTGGGCGTCTGGGCCTCCCGGTCCGACCGGGTCAGCGCCACCCTGCGGCCGGTCCTGGACTTCATGCAGACCATGCCGGCCATGGTCTACCTGATCCCCGGCATCATCTTCTTCGGCGTGGGCGTGGTCCCCGGCATCATCGCCACGATCATCTTCTCGCTGCCGCCCGGCGTACGGATGACCGAACTCGGCATCCGCCAGGTCGACGGCGACCTCGTCGAGGCCGCCGAAGCCTTCGGCACCACCCCGCGCGACACGCTGTTGCGCGTCCAGCTCCCGCTGGCCCTGCCCACCATCATGGCGGGCGTCAACCAGGTCATCATGCTCGGCCTGTCCATGGTCGTCATCGCCGGCATGGTCGGCGGCGGCGGACTCGGCGGCGCCGTCTACCGCGCCATCGGCAACGTCGACATCGGCCTCGGCTTCGAGGCGGGCGTCTCCATCGTCATCCTCGCCATGTACCTGGACCGGATGACCGGAGCCCTGGGCCGCCAGGTCTCCCCGCTCGGCCGCCGCGCCCTCGAAAAGGCCCGGTCGGCCGCGACCGGCGCGGCCAAGGTCTGGAGCCACCGGCCGCAGCCCGCGTACGCGATCACCGGCGCCGTCGTCCTGGCCCTCGTGGCCGGCGGCATGAGCACCTTCGGCTCCTCAGAGGAGTCCGGCCCGGCCGGCGCCGACGACATCGGGAAGGGCCGCACCGTCTCGATCGGCTACATCCCCTGGGACGAGGGCATCGCCTCCACCTTCCTCTGGAAGGAGCTCCTGGAGCAGCGCGGCTTCAAGGTCGACGCCCGCCAGCTGGAGGCCGGCGCCCTCTACACCGGCCTCGCCGGCGGCCAGCTCGACTTCCAGACCGATGCCTGGCTGCCCGTCACGCACGCCCAGTACTGGGAGAAGTACGGCGACAAGCTGGAGGACCTCGGCTCCTGGTACGGGCCCACCTCGCTGGAGCTCGCCGTCCCCTCGTACATGAAGGACGTCCGCTCGCTGGCCGACCTCAAGGGCAAGTCCGGCCGGTTCAAGGGCCGGATCATCGGCATCGAACCGAGCGCCGGCGAGATGTCCATCCTCAAGGACAAGGTGCTGGGGGAGTACGGCCTCGACGGGGAGTACGAGGTCGTCGACGGCTCCACCCCGGGCATGCTCGCCGAGCTGAAGCGGGCCTACGAGAAGAAGGAGCCCGTCGCGGTCGTCCTCTGGTCCCCGCACTGGGCCTACTCCTCGTACCAGCTCACCAAGCTGGAGGACCCCAAGGGCGCCTGGGGCAAGGGTGACGGCATCCACACCCTCGCGCGCAAGGGCTTCGCCGCCGACGAGCCGAAGGTGGCCGAGTGGGTGCGCGACTTCAAGCTCACCGAGGCCCAGCTCACCAGCCTGGAGGCGATGATCCAGGAGACCGGCAAGGGCAAGGAGCAGCAGGCGGTCCGCGCCTGGCTGAAGGACCACCCGGAGGTCGCGGCCCTCTCCTGACCCCCGTACGTACGCGCCGGAGCGCGCGGGACCGTGAAGGTCCC
>NZ_JBHWBP010000475.1:0-4753 GCF_042735575.1 Streptomyces sp. NPDC059564
CACCTCCCCTCGGTAGCTGGTGGAGGACGGGCGGGGAGGGGCGAGCCCCTCGCAGAGGGAGACGCTAGGGGCGGGCCGGGCCCGACAGGTTGGTGGCCTGTGGGCGGGGGGCGTCGACGTCCCCCGACACCGCGAGCCAGCTCCCGACCCCCACCGCCACGGCCAGCGCCACCGCGGACGCGCTCAGCACCAGCCTCCGCTTCCGCGCAGCCTCCGCACGGTGCCGCGCCGACCCCGGCCGGTGCCCGCCGGCCGGCCGCGGGACCCGGGCCGTGCCCAGCGCCCCGCCGGCCAGCTCGTCCGGCCCCGGCACCCGCATGGAGGTGTGGGTGTCCCGGTTGGAGTCCGTCGCGGACCCCGGCACCAGCGGAACCACCCCCCGCCGCCGCACGGGCGACTCCGCCGGTTCCTCCGAAGGCTCCGGCTCCGCTTCCGCGTCGTCCGGTTCGTCCACGTCCAGCGGCGGCATCCCGGCCAGCAGTGGCAGCAGCTCCCGCAGCCGGACGGACAGCTCCGAGGCCCGCAGCCGGGAGGCCGGAGCCTTGGCCAGGCACTGGACCATCAGCTGCCACAGCTCGTCGGGGATCCCCGGCAGCGGGACCACGGTCTCGGTGACGTGCCGCCGCAGCACCGCACCCGGGTGCCCGCCGCCGAAGGGGGTGAACCCGGCGAGCAGCTCGTACAGGACGGTGGCCAGGGCGTATATGTCGACGGCCGCCCGCGGTGGCAGGCCTTCCACTATTTCCGGCGCGAGGTAGTCCGGCGTCCCGATGATCCGGGTGGTCGGCGCGGTGGCCCGCCCCCCGGAGGCCCGCCGGGGGGAGTCGATGAGCTTGGCGACGCCGAAGTCGGTCAGCAGCGCGGGGTGCGCGCCGCCCGGCCCGAGCGGGCCCTGCATGTCGAGGAGGACGTTCTCCGGTTTGACGTCCCGGTGGACGACGCCCGCCGCGTGGGCCGCGGCCAGCGCGTCCGCGACGTCCGCGACGATGGCCACGGCCGCCTCGGGGGCGAGCCGCCGCTCGCGGTCGAGGCGCGTGCGCAGGTCCGTACCGCGGACGAGGTCCATGACGAGGGCGAGGTCGTTGCCGTCCACGACGAGGTCGCGGACGGACACGACGTGGGGGTGGTCCAGGCCGAGCAGCGCACTGCGCTCCTGGACGAAGCGTCCGACCAGCTCCTGGTCCGAGGCGAGGTCCTCGCGCAGCAGTTTGACGGCGACGGGCCCGTCAGGCCCCTCGCCCAGCCACACCGTGCCCGCGCTGCCGCGCCCCAGGATCTGATGCGCGGTGTACCGGCTGCCGATCTTCCGTGCCACGACTGCTCCCTCAGCGGCTGGCGTACGCGACAAAGCTACGCGGCCGAATGGGGGTTGAGCGCTCCGGATCGCGGCGACCTTCACTTCTGCGGGCGAAATCACGTCCCGGATGTCGACAAATCCACGAAGTCGGCGCCACGGGGCCGCGACCGCGGCCCCGTGGCGGAGCGTCAGGGGGTGCCCCCGCCGCTCGTCGAGTCTCCGATCGAGCCGATGAAGTCGGCGGCCTGGGTGCCCCAGCTCCAGACCTGGTCCCACCAGTTCTTGCCTGTGCCGACCCATTCCTGGAGCGGGGTGAGCTCCCAGACCAGCCAGCCGCCGATGAACAGCAGCAGGATCATGACCAGGCAGCCCTTGAGGCAGCCGAGGCCCGGGATGCGGACCGGGTTGGCGCTGCGCCGGCGCGGCTCGCGGGGTTCGCGCGGCGCGGGCGCGGGCCGCTGCGGCTGCGGGGCCTGCGGCGCCGGCTGAGGCCGGTGCTGCTGAGGAGGCGGCTGCGGCGGCTGGTACTGCGGGGGCTGCTGCGGCTGCTGGTACTGCGGGGGCTGCTGCGGCTGCTGGTACTGCTGCGGCTGGTAGTGCTGCGGCGGCGGGTGAGGCTGCTGGTACTGCTGCGGCGGAGGCGCCGGGCGGTACTGCGGAGGCTGCTGCGGCTGCTGGTACTGCTGCTGCGGCGGGCGCGGCTGGTGCTGCGGAGGCGGCGGGGCCTGGCGCTGGGGGCGGCGGCGCAGGGGGTCCTCGCTCGGGTCGAGGTACTGCATCTGCGTCTGCTCGTTGCGGTCCCGGGCGGCCCGCATCTGCGACTCCCACGGGTGCGGGGCGTCGGGCCGCTGCACCGGGGGCATCACGGAGGTCGGGTCGGCGGCGCCCGGCGTACCGGGACCGCCGGTGCTGGGCAGCACGGTGGTGGCGTCGGCCCCGCCGACCGGCGGCAGCACGCTGGTCATGCCGTTCGGGTCGTACGCGCCCATCGGCGAGGCGGGGGCCCCGGCGGGCAGCGCCCGCGTCGGGTCGGCGGCGCCGGGGACGGTGGGGACGGGCGCGGGCGAGGGGTCGGGCACGAGCAGGCCGCCGACGCCGAGCGCGGCCTCGACCTCGTCGGGCGAGGAGTGCACGCGGATGCCGGAGGCGACCACGCGCAGGCCGCGGGCGAGGTTCTCGGCGCTGGGGCGCTCGTCGGGCTCCTTGCGCAGGCAGCGCTCGATGACGATCCACAGCGGCTCGGGCAGGGTCGCGGGGCGCTGGGGCTCCTCGCTGAGGTGCCGGTGGAGCACCTCCAGGGCGGTGCCGCCCGCGAAGGGCGGGCGCCCGGTGACGAGCTCGTAGAGCAGGATGCCGGCGCCGTAGATGTCGACGGCGGAGGTCTGCGGGCGGCCCTCGGCGGACTCGGGCGCCACGTAGGCGGGGGTGCCGACGAACTCGTGGGTCCGGGTCAGGCCCGGGGAGTCGGCCAGGCGCGCGATGCCGAAGTCGGTGAGCATCGGCTTCATCTGGCCGCCGCGCTCGTCGAGCAGCACGTTGGCGGGCTTCAGGTCGCGGTGGACGACGCCGTCGGCGTGGCTGGCGGCGAGCGCGTCCGCGATCTGGGCGGTGAGCAGGCAGGCGGCGACCGGGCTGAAGGGGCCGTTCGCGCGAATGTACTTGTGCAGGTCCGGGCCGTCGATCAGGTCCATGACCAGGGCCAGCAGGTCCCCCTCGACGACGAGGTCGCGGGTGCGGACGATGTTGGGGTGGGTCAGGCGCAGCAGGACGGAGCGCTCGCGCAGGAAGCGCATGACGATGTCCGCGTCCTGGGCCAGCTCCTCCTTGAGCACCTTGATGGCCACGGTCTCGCCGGGCTGCCCGGCGACGGCTGCCTCCGCGCCGGCGGTCTCCCGCTGGCGGGCACGCCAGACAGTGCCCGTGGCGCCGCGTCCGAGCGGCTCCTCGAGCAGGTACTTGCTGCCGACTGGCCGCACGTCTCGCGCTCCCCTGCTGTCGTGTTCGTCGGGTCTTTCCCGGAGTGTTTCGGCTGATTCCGCTGTACGGGTTTCCGGCCCAACTCTAGGGGGTGTCCCCGGGGAAGACGCGGGCCGGAGGAGGTTGGTTGCCGCACATATGTGCGAAGGGTGAGTTTTGCGGGGTATGCCGGAGGCGATTTTGCGCAGCTCGGTGTCCGTATTTGTACGACGGGCGGACCGCCCCGCGATCGATCAAGATCATTTGTCTGCGGGTGCCGGGCGTGTCGTACGCGACAGGTGCGAGGATGCACCCGTACGGAACGGCCGGGGCGGGAGCCCGGCCTTCCGGCAGACCTGACCGGACGACGCGTCCGTGCCGGGCGGGGGGTGTTCGGGCAGGCGTGTCCCGCCGTTCCCCTGCCGGGCGCGCGCACGCACCGCGCACCGCGCGCTCGCGCTCCGCGCAGAAGGGACCGCTGACGGCGATGCAGATCCGGCTGACCGTCCTCGGGCCGCGCAGCGGCCACCAGGCCTCCACCGCGCCGGCCGGCTGTGACGTGCTCGTCACGGCGCCCGCCGGTACCGCGCTGGCCGCGGTCGCCTCCGGGCTCGCGGCGACCGTCGGCGGACCCGACACCGGCGGCACGGTGGTGCTGTACGCCGGTTCGCGGCGGCTCGACCTCCAGCGGGCCGTGCTCGGGGAGCCGCCGCTGGTGGACGGGGCGGTGCTGGCGCTGCACGCCCCAGCGGCGGACGCCGACGCCGATGCCGGTGTCCCGTTGGGCGAGGGCCCCGGCGCGCCGCAGCTGCACGTGGTGGCGGGGCCCGACGCGGGCGGGGTCCACCTGCTGCACCCCGGAGCCGTCCGGATCGGCCGCTCGGCGGACGCGGACGTGCCGCTGGACGACCCTGACGTGTCGCGGCTGCACTGCGCGGTGACCGTGATGCCGGACGGCCGGGTGGCCGTGGCCGACCTCGGCTCGACGAACGGCACCACCCTCGACGGTGCCCCGGTGGGGGTCCGGGCGGTCCCGCTGCCGCCGGGCGCGCTCCTGCGCATCGGCGAATCCACCCTCCGCCTGGCCGCCGGCTCCGCCCGCCCCCTCCCGGTGACCCCGGACCAGGAGGGCCACCTCTCCCTCCCGACCCCCTCGGCCGGCAGCCCGGGCCCGGCCCGGCGCTCCGGCTCCGCAGCCCCCGGCACGGACCCGGAGACGGGTGGCCGGGCCCCGGCCGGGCGGTCCGCCGCCGCGGGCCCCGGCCAGGACCCGCAGACGGGTGGCGGCCCGGGCGCGGCCCGGCGCGCCGGGGCCTTCGGCGAGGGCCCGGGCTCCGGCGGGTCCGGGGCCCGGGAGTCCTTCCCCCACCCCGCCCCTTCCCGAAACGGGGGCTCCGCCCCCGACCCCGACATGGGACTCCGCCCCGGCACCCCCCGCCCGGGCACCCCCGGCACGGGCGACCCCGGCGCGGGCGACCCCGGCGCGGGATGGCACGGCAG
>NZ_JBHWBP010000476.1:0-4749 GCF_042735575.1 Streptomyces sp. NPDC059564
AGAAAAAAACGACCAAAGTAATCCCGGGACGAGGCTGTTCAATTAATTTGATTACCTCGTAGGACAGGAGAAGGCCGGGCAGCGGCCCGCCGGGCTGCCCGCGTGGGCCACCGGGGGAGCGTTCCAGGTGGTCCGCCGTCTGGCGCAGGACGTGCCCGGCTGGTGGGAGCAGGCCGGGCAGCGGCTCGCGGAGCTGAAGAAGGCCGGGGCCGCGCCGCCCGACGCGACCGCGACATGGGTCGCGGCCCGGCTGGTCGGACGCTGGCCCGGCGGCACCCCCATCGCGGGCTGCCCGCTCGCCGAGGAGCCGGGCCCCATCGGCGCGGACCCGGACGCCGCCCTGGTGTACGGCAAGGACCCGGAGGGCTGGCACACCCCGCTGTTCGCCCACATCCGCAAGGGCAACCCGCGCGACGGCCTCGTCCTCAGCCCCGGCCGGCCCCCGCTCGCCGCGTCCGAGCTGGACGGGCGCCGCATCATCCGGCGCGGCATCCCCTTCGGGCCCGCCTACGACCCGGCGCAGGAGGGCGGCGAGCGGGGCCGGGACACCCCGCGCGGGCTGCTGTTCATCGGCTACCAGGCCGATCTGGTCCAGCAGTTCGAGTTCCTCGCCAAGCGGTGGATCAACGAGCCGGACTTCCCGCCCGGGCGCAACCCGCGCGTCGGCGCCGACCCGGTGCTCGGACCGGACTCCCCGGTGACCTTCGAGACCGAGTCGGACGGCGGCAGCCGCGCCACCACGCTCCGCTTCGGCCGGTTCGTGCGCACCGAAGGTGCCCTGTACGCGTTCACGCCCTCGCTGCCCACCCTGCGCGCCCTGTCCGACGGCACCCTCGACGACGCCGTCGAGGTCCACCCCGGCACCGTGCTGCGCGTGGGCGACGTCCTCGACGCCGGCGCCGCCCGGCTGACCCTCGGCGCCGACGGGAACCTCGTGGTGCTCGACCCCTCCGGGGGCCACCGGTGGAGCTCCGGCACCGCGGGCACCGGGCACGACGCCCTGTTCGGCCGCGACGGTGAGCTGACGGTGCGCACCGAGGGCGGCGCCACGGTCTGGAAGAGCGGCACCGCCGGGCACCCCGGCGCCCGGCTGCTGGTCCGGCCGTCCGGTGACGTGGTGATCCAGGACGGCGACCGTGTGCTGTGGCGGGCCTCCGGAGGCGACACAGGGTGACCGGAAGGCCACGGAGGACCACCGGGAAGCGGCCCGGTGGTCCTTTGGGCGCGAATCCGGGGGCGGTTGCTGCGTAAGGTGCTTACAGCACACCGATGTGCGACGAGGACAGGGGAGGGCAGCCCCGAGATGAACGGCAAGGAAGACGGCAACGACAAGGAGAAGGACTCCAAAGAACCGCTGCGGGTGGGCGTGGCCGTGCGCAAACGGCGCCGGGCGCTCCACCTGACCCTCGCCGCGGTGTCGGCGCGCAGCGGTCTGTCCGTCCCCTTCCTGAGCCAGATAGAGAACGAACGGGCCCGGCCCAGCATGCGTTCCCTGGAGCGGGTCGCCGACGCCCTGGAGACCACCGCGGTCGAGCTGCTGGCCGCCTCCGACACCGCGCGCACGGTGGACCTCGTACGGGCCGGTGACGAGTCCGGGCTGACGCCGGTGGCGGGCGTGCGTCCCCTCGTACGCGGACACCACCAGCTGCACGCGCTGGAGTTCACCGGGGACCAGGACGCCGGCCGCGAGTACGAGCACCGCAACGACGAGCTGATGTACGTGGTCTCCGGTGCCTGCCAGGTGGAGGCCGAGGGGCGGGCGTACCGGCTGGAGAGCGGGGACGCGCTGTTCCTCTCCGGCGGGGTGCGGCACCGCTGGCGGGCCGTCAGCGAGGACACCCGGCTGCTCGTCGTCGCCGTCGGCGACCACATCCACGCCACCTCCGAGCCGCCCTCGCCGGGGCGCTGAGCCGGTGCGCGTCGTCTCGCTCGTGCCGTCCCTGACCGAGGCGGTGGCCGTGTCCGCGCCCGGACTGCTCGTGGGGGTGACGGACTGGTGCACCCACCCGGCGGACCTGGGCGGCGCGGTGCGGATCGGGGGGACGAAGAACCCCGACGTACGGGCGGTCGTGGAGCTGCGCCCGGACCTGGTGATCGCCAACGAGGAGGAGAACCGGGCCCCGGACCTCGACGCGCTGCGCGCGGCCGGGGTGGAGGTGCTGGTCACCGAGATCCGGGACCTGCCGCAGGCGCTGGCCGAGCTGGAGCGGGTACTGGTGGGGGCGCTGGGGCTGGAGCGGCCCGAGTGGCTGTCGCGGGCCGGGGCCGCCTGGGCGGCGGTGGAGCCGGTCGGGGCGCTCACGGCGTTCGTGCCGGTGTGGCGGCGGCCCTGGATGGTGCTGGGCCGGGACACCTTCGCCGGGGACCTGCTCGCCCGGCTGGGGGTACGCAACGCCTACGCCGGGCACGCGGAGCGGTACCCGAAGGTGCCGGCGGCCGAGCTGGCGGGGAGCGGCTGCGATCTGGTGGTGCTCCCGGACGAGCCGTACCGCTTCACCGCCGACGACGGCCCCGAGGCCTTCCCGGGCCTGCCCGCGGCCCTGGTCAGCGGCCGCCACCTGACCTGGTACGGGCCTTCGCTGGCGCAGGCTCCGGCGGTCCTGGCGGCGGCGCTGCGGACCGCGCTCGTTAGCGGGGTGCGGCCAGGAGGCGGCCGGTGAAGAGGCCGCGCAGGGTGTGGGCCGCGGCGAGGAGCCAGGCGGTGAGCAGGCCGGCGAAGAGGGCGGCGGCCAGCCAGGCGAAGGCGTCCAGCCCGGTGTGGCGGGCCAGGCCGGCGGCGCCGGTGACGCAGGTGCCGACGGGGAAGGTCAGCGCCCACCAGGTCATCGCGAAGGGCATCCCGGCGCGGGCGGCCCGGACCAGCATCGCCGCCGCGAGGGCCAGCCACAGCAGGGCGAAGCCCATCACGGGGACCCCGTAGACGACGGCGAAGGCGCCGAGCGCACCCGCGTAGGGGGCGTCGATGGCGTGGGGGGCCACGTCCGCGAGCTGGTTGACGGCGGTGGTGGACTGGCCGAGGGGGCCGAGCACCAGGAACAGGGCCGGGGTCATCGCCAGGGGCAGGGGGCCGGTGACGATCAGCCGGCCGAAGATCAGGGGGAGCAGCAGCAGGGTGGCCAGCAGGCTGACGCCGAACAGGGCGTAGCAGGCCAGCAGCAGCGCCTCGCGGGGCTGGCCGGCGGGCAGGTGGGGCACCAGCAGGGGGCCCAGCGCGGCGGAGACCATGGGGGCGACCACGGGCAGCAGCCAGACGGGGCTGGCCTGGGCGGCCTCGACCTTGTGCCGGACCACCATCAGGTAGGGCACCACGACCGCCATGACCAGGCCGATCGCGGTACCGGCGGTGAACAGCACGGCGTCGGCTGCGACGGCCGCGGGCTCGCCGATCAGGTCCTTGCCGACGATCAGGGTGCCGCCGCCGACGGCCAGCAGGGCCATCGAGAGGCAGCCGTAGAAGGGGGCCACGGCGGGGTCGAGGAGGTGCGCGCGGGCCTGGTCGCGGTGGTGCAGCCAGTGTCCGGCGCGGGCGGTGAGCAGGACGGCGAGGGCCACGGCGGACAGTGCCCAGACGGCCTGGCAGGCCGCGCGCTGACCGGGAACCTGGTACGGGAGGGTCGCGCCGGCGTTGGCGACGATGGCCGTGCCCATGACGGAGGCGTACCAGTTGGGGCCGAGGTGGCGCAGCGCGGGGGCCTTGTGGGTCCGGGGTGCGGGCGTGGTGTCGGCGGCGGTGCGGGGTATCGCGAGGGTGGTGGCCATGGATCCAGCCTCGTGCCGGGTGCGGCGGGACGGCAGAGGCCATCTCCCTATGAGGCCATAAACTGATGTTATGGGTAATGAGGAGTGGGTTCCGCTCGCGCACCGCGTGCCGGATCTGGGTGCGCTGGAGCTGCTGCTCGCGGTGGCGCGGGTCGGCAGCCTGAGCGGCGCGGCGCGGCACCTCGGCATCACGCAGCCCGCGGCGAGCAGCCGGATCCGCGCGATGGAGACCCGGCTCGGGGTCGCCCTGGTCGACCGTTCGCCGCGCGGTTCGACGCTGACCGCCGAGGGTGCGCTCGTCACGGACTGGGCCCGGCGGGTGGTGGAGGCGGCGGAGGCCTTCGACGCGGGGGCGCAGGCACTACGGGGCCGGCGGGATTCGCGGCTGCGGGTGGCGGCCAGCATGACCATCGCCGAGTACCTGCTGCCCGGGTGGCTGATCGCCCTGCGCGGGGACCGGCCCGGGACGGCGGTCTCCCTGTACGCCGGGAACTCGGCGGACGTCGCCCAGCGGGTCCTCGTGCACGACGCCGACCTCGGCTTCGTGGAGGGGCTGTCGGTGCCGGAGGGGCTGGACTGCGCCGTCATCGCGCAGGACCGCCTGGTGGTGGCGGTGGCCCCGACGCACCCGTGGGCGCGGCGGACCCGGGCGGTGGAGGCGGCCGAACTGGCGCGGACGCCGCTGATCCTGCGGGAGCGGGGGTCGGGGACGCGGCAGGTCCTGGACGCGGCGCTGGCGGGGAGCGGGGGGCTGGCGGAGCCGCTGCTGGAACTGGCGTCGACCACGGCCGTGAAGGGGGCCGCGGTGAGCGGGGCGGGGCCCTGCGTGCTGTCGGAGCTCGCGCTGGGGGACGAGCTGGCGGGGCGCCGGCTGGTGGAGGTCCCGGTGACGGGCGCGGAGCTGGGGCGGGCGCTGCGTGCCGTCTGGCCGACGGGCTCCCGGCCGGCGGGTCCGGCGCGGGACTTGCTGTCCCTGACCCGCCACTAGCC
>NZ_JBHWBP010000477.1:0-4745 GCF_042735575.1 Streptomyces sp. NPDC059564
AGCCGAGGTCCTTGAGGTCGTCCCGGCCGTGCGCGGCGTCGGTGGCCTTCACCCCGAGGGTGGCGCGCAGTTCGGCGGGGAGGAACCCGCGATCGTACGAGTCCAGGTGCGGCAGACCCGCGAGCACCAGCCGCGCCACGGCGGCGGACACCCCGGTCAGCCGCCCGAACTCCTCGGCTGCCTCCGGGAACCAGGGCGCCGGACCCCGCCGGTCGGCCTCGCCGAGGAACGCCGCGAGCCAGCCGGCCGCCCGGTCCGGATCGCCTACGGGCGAGGCCGGACCGACCCCGGTGTAGGGCGCCGGTACGGCGAAGGCCCCGGACGGGTCGTGCAGCAGGGCCTCGAACTCGCGCCCTCCGGGCTGCTGTTCACCGTGGTCGGTGACGCCGAGGACGGCGCCGCCGCCGAGCGGCAGGACGGAGCGGTGGCGCAGGTTGCGCTCGCGCCCGTCGCCGCCCACCAGCGAGGTGTCGTCCAGCCTGACCCGTACCCGCCGCCAGCGCGCCGCGGAGCCCTCGGCCGAGCCCAGACCCAGCGCGTCCACCGCGCCGAGCACCCGGCGCAGCGCCGCCCGCTGCTCGTCGGAGGTGCCGGTGACCGTCATCCGGTACGCGACCGCCGCGGGCTGCTCCAGGAACGGCCCGGTCCACGGGAACGCCGAGTACGCCAGCTTGGGCACGTCCAGGTGCAGCCGTCCGGGCACCCCCTCGGCGGCGGTGTCGGCGGTCGCCGAGGCCAGCGTGCGCAGGAACCGGTACGCGGAGTCGTTGTTCCCGCCGTAGCGGTAGTGCCCGGAGCCCACCAGGCCGTCCAGGCCGCCGTCGAGCAGGTCGTCGGCGGGGCCCCGGTCCGCGGGGGCGGTGCGCGGGGCCACCGGTCCCCGGGCCAGGGAGTCGGCGACCTTGGCCAGGGCCCGGCCGTGGACCCGTGCCACGTGCACGGCCGCGACGACGCCGCCGATCAGCGGGTCCGCGGTGACGCCCGGCAGGGCGGCCCGCACCAGCGCGGGCACCTCGTCGTTCTTCTCCACCGCGTTCGCGGCCTTCAGCAGCGCTCCGGCCGCGGCCGTGTCCATGGCGCGCAGCGCCGCCGATCCCTCGGGGTCCCGGGCGCGCAGGCAGTACCAGTAGGGGAGCGGCGGGAATTCCGCGCCCCGGGCGGAGTACGTCTCGTTGTGGTGGTCTCCGGTGATCCGGGAGACGGGGACGCCCTCGGGGTCGTGGAGGGTGAGGGTGCGCCAGTCGCAGGACACGGCGCGGGGCCGGTCGTCGCCGGGCAGGGTCACCGCGTGGCGCGGGAAGCGGGCTTCCTCGCCGAGGGTGACGGACCGTCCGGCGGTGTCGGAGCCGTGCCAGCCCTGTCCGGGGACGCGTACGGCACGCCAGCCGAGCACTCCGTCCACGGGCGTGCCGAGCACCGAGCCCTCGACGGCGGGCGTCGGGCGCAGCCAGTTCTGGCCGGTGTGGTCGGGCAGGGTGCTGCCGGCGGGGTGGTCGCGCAGGGCGTCGGCGAGGAACCCGGGCAGGGAACGCCGTCCGTGGATCCCGGTGGCGGGGTCGTACTCGGCCCAGCCCGCCTCTTCGCGCTCTCCGGCCTGCTTGCCGCCCTGTTCCCAGGCCCAGTACGAGGTGCCGTCGCTGATGACGGCCCGCTCGGCGGGCAGCCTGGTGTCGCCGCGGTGCAGGACGCCGCCGCCGGTGGTGCGGCCGCCGCCCGGCAGGGGCAGGGTCACGTGCTCGGAGCGGACCGACCAGTAGGTGGCGGAGGACTCCAGGGTGAGGACGTCGCCGGGGGCGCTCAGCCAGTAGCCCTGCACGGGCCCGTCGTACCGGACCCAGAACACCAGCAGGTCGCCGTCGGTGTAGTGGAAGCCGTGCTGGTGGTGGCCGCTGGTGGTGGGGATCCGCAGGTCGTGGGTGAGCACGGTGGAGTCGGCGTCGAGGACCCGGACCTGCGTGTTGCTGGCGACGATGACGTACGGCCAGGCGTCCATCACCGTCAGCCGCTGGCGGCCGTTCTTCGCGGGCGACAGCTCGGCGACGGCCTTCTCCCAGGCGGGCCAGACCAGTTCCTCGACCAGGCCGCCGCGCAGGGTGCGGGCGAGGATCTCACCGAGGTCGGCGGAGGCGGCCCGGGACACCTCCTGCGGGGCCAGCGCCAGGGCCTCTTCCGGCAGCCAGGTCAGCCGCCGGATGGCGTCGGGCAGGTCGGGCAGCGCGGCGGCCGTGGACGCGGCGGCCACCTCGCGGACCCAGTCGGCGACCAGCGGGATGCTGCCGGGGCATTCGGCGAGGCGCCGGACGGTCGAGCGGCTGCTCGATCCGTGGTTGTGCTGGCGGTCCAGGGTGCGGAAGAAGGCGGGCCGCAGCCGTTCGTCGGCGCACAGCGCGCGCAGGTCGCGCGGTTCGGGGGACGCGGCCCACTGGTCCAGGCCCATGAAGCCCTTCCAGCCGTCCCCGGGGTCGGCGACCGGCAGGTCCAGGGAGAGCAGCAGGTCGAGGAGGTTGACGTCCTGGAGGCCCAGGCGCAGCCCCTCCTCGCGGTCCGGCAGGGCGAGTTCGGCGCGCAGCCGGTCCGCGCAGCGGGTGACGAGCGCGAGGAGGGCGGGCAGCGCGGGCGGGTGGCCCCAGCCGGAGTGCCGGGCGGTGTGGAAGCGCTCCAGCCAGCCGGCCGTGCCGTCGGCGCAGCGTTCCTCCGCGGGCAGGCCGCCGTCGGCGAGCCCGGCGGTGGCGCCCGACTCCTCCAGCACCTCCAGCCACAGCGCGGCCAGTTCGCCGGCCTCGCTGCCGCTGCCGCTGCCGGGCGTCATCCCGAGCAGGGTTCCGCGTACGGAGGGCACGCGGCGGGCCAGCGCGACGAGGGCCGCGCGGTGGGACTTCCACCAGCCTGCGGCGGCCCGCAGCGTGGCGGGGAGCGGCAGCAGTTCGGCCAGGTACTCCTGCTCGGCTTCGCCGCCGGCCAGCCCGGCGGCCCGGGCGAGGCGGCGCAGTTCGGTGGTGGCCTGCGCGGACGGCGCGAGTCCGCCCGCGGTGCGGCGGACGCACAGGCGGCGGAAGCGCGTGAAGGCCTCGGCGGGGGAGACCCGCACCGCGAGTTCCTTGCCGTACCCGGTGAGGACCTTCACCGGCAGGGCGCCGGCCAGGGCGAATTCGAGGAAGACGGAGTCGAGGCGGTCCTCGTCGACGGTCAGGCCGTAGCGGGCCTCGCTCGCGCGGGCCCGGCCGAACAGCTGGGCGGCGTAGGTGGTGTTCTCGACGGCGAGGAAGGTCCGCGCGGCCTGCTCGTAGAAGACGGGCAGGAAGTGCGGGACGGCGGCGGCGAGCCGGTCGGCGAGCTCGTGGCAGGCGTCGAGGGCGGCCTTGGGCTTGGTCTTGGCCTGCCGGGCGAGCCGGTCCAGCTCGGGGACCACGGCGAGCGCGTGGTGGCCGTCCTCGGGGTGGTGCACCAGCACCCACTCGGGGAAGCCGAGCGCCTGGCGCCGGCCGAGACCGACGACGGGCGGCTCGCCCTCGGGTACGAGGCCCAGGAAGCCCGCGGCGAGGTCCTCGGCGGCGCCCAGTTCGGCGGCGGCGAGCCGTACGACGACCCGCCCGTCCCCGAGCGCGGGGTGACGGTACGTCCGCGCGGTCAGCGGGACGGCGGAGGGCCCGGCGCCGGTGGTGCCGGCGGGCAGCACGGCGCCCGCGGCGAGCAGTTGGGCGGCGCTCGCGCCTTCGGTGGTGTTCACGGTGTCGGTGGTGCTCATGCGTCCCCGCCCTCCTCGATCTTGCGCCCGGCGTACAGCGCCGCGGCCATCCGCATCCCCTCGGACCAGGCCACCGGTCCGACCTCGCCGAGCCGGACGGCCCGGCCCTCCTCGTCGTGCCAGTTCAGGGGCCCGGTGAGGGACTCGTCCTCCCAGTAGGGCTCGCCGATCCACACGGCCGCCTCCACCGCCCGGCCCGAGTCGCGCACCTTGCAGGTGGCGTAGCCGCCGGAGACCCGGTAGCCGAGGCCGGTGGCGCGGGCCGCGAGGCTGAACCGGGTGGGGAACGCCCCTCCCGCGTAGTCCTTCACCTCCGTCGCGCCCGGCGCCAGATCGGCGGGCTTCGCCCAGGTCGCCCGGTGGATCTGCTCGACCCGCTGCACGATGTCCAGTTCGGCCGCGAACTCCCGTACGTCGTCCAGGTCGGGCAGCAGCACCGGGTGCGGCAGGGTCACCGTGCGCGGACGCAGGCGCACCGTCTCGCCGTCGAGGTTGACCACCTTCAGCTCGCCCTCGGGGGTGGCGTCGCGCAGGAAGCCCACCTCGTCGGGGTCGGTGTCGGCGACGACGGCCAGGTCGCGCAGGGCGGCCTGCCAGGCCTCGTCGGGCCACACCCGGGCGAGGAGGGCGGTCGGCACCGGGAGGGAGGACACCATCCAGGTGTCCACCTGGGCGGCGCAGGCCGCCTCGTGCCGGTCGAGCCACTCGGCGAGCCGGCGCAGCCGGTCCACCTCGGGGTGGTCGCGCAATGCCTTCGGGACCGTCTTCAACTGCCGCCCCGCGGGCCTCCGCACCGCGATCCGCCCCTCCACGAGGGCGATCTCGTACCCCTCGTCCAACGCCAGCCACGCCATCAGCCCGTGCCCCTCCGCCTGTCCGAAAAACGCTCTTGCGCAGCCCGGAACAAGGCGCCAACGCCTGCTGAGCTGCGGTATGCCGGGAGACTAGCGAGCCCCACTGACAACGCCGTCCGGAGGGTGGCCCGCAGGTGGTCTGACGT
>NZ_JBHWBP010000478.1:0-4695 GCF_042735575.1 Streptomyces sp. NPDC059564
GTGGGAGTTCCCGACGGTCTCCATGGGCCTCGGCCCGCTCTCCGCGATCTACCAGGCGCGCTTCAACCGCTACCTGCAGAACCGGAGCATCAAGGACACCGCCAACTCGCACGTCTGGGCCTTCCTGGGCGACGGCGAGATGGACGAGCCCGAGTCGACCGCCGCCCTGGCCCTGGCCTCCCGCGAGCAGCTCGACAACCTGACCTTCGTCATCAACTGCAACCTGCAGCGCCTCGACGGTCCGGTCCGCGCGAACTTCCGCGTCGTCCAGGAGCTGGAAGCCCAGTTCCGCGGCGCCGGCTGGAACGTCATCAAGTCGCTGTGGGGCTCCGCCTGGGACGAGCTGTTCCAGCTCGACACCACGGGCGCCCTGGTACGCCGCCTGCGCGAGGTACCCGACGCGCAGTTCCAGACGTACGCGACCCGCGACGTGGCCTACATCCGCCAGCACTTCTTCGGCGCCAACGCCGAGCTCGTGCAGCTTGCGGGCGTGCTGTCCGACGCGAAGATCGCGGAGTGCTTCCACTCCTCCCGCGGCGGCCACGAGCCCCGCAAGGTCTACGCCGCGTACAAGGCCGCCCTGGAGCACAAGGGCGCGCCGACGGTCATCCTCGCGCAGACCGTCAAGGGCTACACGCTGGGTGCAGGGTTCGAGTCGAAGAACGCGAACCACCAGATGAAGAAGCTGACGATCGACGAGTTCAAGGACATGCGTGACCTCCTTGGCCTGCCGATCCCGGACAGCGCCTTCGCCGACGGCGTCGTCCCCTACGGCCACCCGGGCGCGAACAGCCCCGAGGTCCAGTACCTGAACGAGCGCCGCGCGGCGCTCGGCGGTCCGGCTCCGGCCCGCAAGGTCAAGCACGTGGCCCTGCCCGCCCCGGCGGACCGTTCCTTCGCCCCGCTGCTCAAGGGCTCCGGCAAGCAGGAGATGGCCACCACCATGGCCTTCGTCCGGCTCGTCAAGGACCTGATGCGGGACAAGGAGACCGGCAAGCGCTGGGTGCCGATCGTCCCCGACGAGGCCCGTACCTTCGGTATGGAGTCCCTCTTCCCGTCGGCCGGCATCTACTCGCCGCTGGGCCAGACGTACGAGCCGGTCGACCGCGACCAGCTCATGTACTACAAGGAAGCCAAGGACGGCCAGATCCTCAACGAGGGGATCACCGAGGCCGGCGCCATGGCCGACTTCATCGCCGCCTGCACGTCGTACGCGACGCACGGCGAGCCGATGATCCCGTTCTACATCTTCTACTCGATGTTCGGCTGGCAGCGCACGGCCGACCAGATGTGGCAGCTCGCCGACCAGCTCGGCAAGGGCTTCATCGTCGGCGCCACCGCCGGCCGCACCACGCTGACCGGTGAGGGCCTGCAGCACGCGGACGGCCACTCGCACCTGATCGCGTCCACGAACCCGGCGTCGCTCAACTACGACCCGGCCTTCGCGTACGAGATCGCGGTGATCGTCAAGGACGGTCTGCGCCGCATGTACGGCGAGAAGCCGGAAGACGTCTTCTACTACCTGACGGTCTACAACGAGCCGAAGGTCCAGCCGGCCATGCCGGAGGGCGTGGAGCAGGGCATCCTCAAGGGCCTGTACCGCTTCAACACCGCGGCCGACCTGGCGGAGGCGGCCCCCGCCGCCGACGCGCCCAAGATCCAGCTGATGGCCTCGGGTACGGCGATCCACTGGATCCTGGAGGCGCAGAAGCTGCTCGCCGCCGACTGGAACGTGGCCGCCGACGTCTGGTCCGCCACCTCGTGGGGCGAGCTGCGCCGCGACGCGCTGGAGTGCGACGAGGCGCTGCTGCGCGGCGAGCTGCGCACCCCGTACGTCACCCGCGCGCTGGAGGGCGTCACCAGCCCGGTCCTCGCCGTGTCCGACTGGATGCGTCAGGTCCCGGACCAGATCAGCCAGTGGGTCGAGCAGGACTACACCTCGCTGGGCACGGACGGCTTCGGTCTGTCCGACACCCGCGAGGGCGCCCGTCGCCACTTCGGCGTCGACGCCCAGTCGATCGTGGTGGCCGCGCTGGCCCAGCTCGCCCGCCGCGGCGAGGTCCCGGCGTCCTCCGTCAAGGAGGCCCGCGAGCGCTACGGCCTGTAGCCCGCGCCGCTCCACGCAGCACCCGCCGAAGGCCGGTGTCCACCCCGAACGGGGGCGGACACCGGCCTTTGGCCGTATGAGCGGTGGCGGCGCGGGGGTGGACCCGTGATGCTGGAGCGGTGATGGACGAGACGGAGTTCTGGGAGATCGTCGACCGTACCCGCGAGGCCGCCGAGGGCGACCCCGAGGACCACGCCGAGCTGCTCGTGGAGCGGCTGGCACAGCTCGACCCGGACTCCGTGCTGGACTTCGCGCGGCACTTCGAGTCGCGCTACAACCGGGCGTACACCTGGGACCTGTGGGGTGCGGCCTGGGTGCTGCTCGACGGGGCGAGCGACGACGCGTTCGACTACTTCCGGTGCTGGCTGATCGGCCAGGGCCGGGAGGTCTTCGAGGGCGGGGTCCACGACCCGGACCAGCTGGCGGAGCTGCTGGTGGAGTTCGACGAGGAGATCGACGGGGACGGCGAGGAGCTGGGGTACGCGGCCGACGAGGCGTACGAGCAGCTGACCGGCTCGGTGGCGCCGGACCTGGGCGTCCCGCTCCAGGCGGCGGAGCCGGAGGGCGCTCCGCTGGACTTCGAGGACGAAGCCGTGCTGGCGGAGCGCTTCCCCCGGCTGTGGGACCGCTTCAGGGCCTGACGGCTAGTAGTGCGTGCCGCCGTCGATGCGGATCTCCGTACCGGTGATGAAGGCGCCGTCCTCGGAACCGAGCATGGCGACGACCCCGGCCACGGTCTGGGGGCCGGCGAAGCCCTGGCCGAGGGCGGGGGCGAGCTTGGCGAAGAGGGACCAGTCGGTGTCCTCGGGCAGGCCCGGGCCGTTGCCGGTGGTCATGCCGGACTCGATGGAGCCGGGGGCGACGCAGACGAAGCGCAGGCCCTGCTTGCTGTACTCGGCGGCCAGGGCGTGCGTCATGGACTGGATGCCGCCCTTGCTGGCCGCGTACGCCGCCATGTAGGGGTGGGCGAAGCTCGCCGAGGTGGAGCTGAAGTTCACGACGGCCGGCCGGTCGCCCGCGAGCAGCGCCGGGAGAGCCTCGCGGATCATCAGGAAGGTGCCGGTCAGGTTGACCGTGATGACCTTGTTCCAGAAGTCGAGCGTGGTCTGGTGGGTGTGCGCGGAGCGCAGGATGCCCGCCGCGTTGACCAGCACGTCGATGCCGGTCAGGGCGTCGACGGCGGCGGCGACGCCCGTCTTGACGGCCGCCTCGTCGGATATGTCCAGGACGGCGGTGGTCAGCCGGTCCGCGTGCCCGTCGGCGGCGGCCTGCTCGGCGGTGGCCTTGAGGCCGGCTTCGTTGACGTCCACGGTGTGGACGCGGCCGCCCTCGGCGAGAATGCGGTGGACGGTGGCCTGGCCGATGCCGGAGCCGCCGCCGGTGATGAGGACACGACGTCCTTCGTAACGGTTCATGCGGCGAGCCTACCGAGCGCATGGCACGTTTTGCCAGCCTGTCACTCCATGCATTCCCGCGGGTTTCCGGGCGGTAGGCTTCACCCGTGAGATCTCCCCGTCCGTACTCCCCCCAGAGCGGCCCCGGAACCCAGTCGCTGACCGAGCGCCGCAAGGCCGCCACCCAGCTCGACATCGCCCGCGCCGCCTGCGAACTCTTCGCCCGGCACGGCCCCGACGGCACCACCGCCGAGGACATCGCCCATCGCGCCGGCGTGGCCCTGCGCACGTTCTACCGCTACTTCCGCAACAAGCAGGAGGCCGTGGCCCCGCTGCTCGCGGGCGGCGGTGACGCCTGGCGCGCGCTCCTCGCCGAGGAGGACCCCGCGACCCCCCTCACCCAGTCCCTGGAACGCGCGGTGACCCGCTCACTGAGCGACTCCCCCTCCGTGGAGGAGGGCCTGGAGGTCACCCGCGGCCTGCTGCGCGCGGCGGCCTCGGACGAAGCCCTGCGGGCCGTCTGGTACCGGGTGAACCAGGAGTCCGAGGAGCGCCTGGTCCCGGTGATCGCCCGCCTCGCCGGCCCGGAGGCGGACCCGATGTCGGTACGCCTGCTCGCGGCGGCGGCCACGGACGCGATCCGCGTGGCCCTGGAGGTCTGGTCCACCGGGGACGCCCCGGTGACGGGCCCCGGCTCCCCCGCCGACCTCGCGGTGCGCTGCCTGCGCGAGCTCACCGGCGCGATGCCCCTGCTCCGCTGAGATCAGCAGGGCAGGGGCATCGTCGGGGATCCCGACAGGGTCAGCGCCAGCCGCCCCAGTCGTTGTCGTTCCAGCCGGAGTTGTGCCAGCCGCCCCAGTCGTTGTCGTTCCAGTTGCCGTGCCCGCAGTCGTCGTCGTTCCAGTTGTCGTGGGCCCAGCGGGAGTCGTTCCAGTTGTTGTCGGCCCAGCGCGAGTGGCCCGACCGGTCCCAGCCACCGTCGTGGTCGTGGGCGGACGCACTGGTGAGCGGCAGCAGGCCGAGGGTGAGGCCCGCGGCTCCGGCGACAACGGCTCCGATGATCCTACGGCGCATTTCCATGCACCTCCGAACATGTCTCGCTGATCCGGCTTATCCGGCGTTTAGGTCCTTTCAACCCTCACCCCGGTCACCCGGACTGTCAAAGGCAAAAGGCCCCCCACCGCTCTCCTGGAG
>NZ_JBHWBP010000479.1:1457-4670 GCF_042735575.1 Streptomyces sp. NPDC059564
AGGGTGATGGGTGGCTGGTCGTTGCTTGAGAACTACACAGTGGACGCGAGCATCTGTGGCCAAGTTTTTAAGGGCGCACGGTGGATGCCTTGGCACCAGGAACCGATGAAGGACGTGAGAGGCCGCGATAGGCCCCGGGGAGCTGCCAACTGAGCTTTGATCCGGGGGTGTCCGAATGGGGAAACCCGGCAGTCGTCATGGGCTGTCACCCACTGCTGAACACATAGGCAGTGTGGAGGGAACGAGGGGAAGTGAAACATCTCAGTACCCTCAGGAAGAGAAAACAACCGTGATTCCGGGAGTAGTGGCGAGCGAAACCGGATGAGGCCAAACCGTATGCGTGTGATACCCGGCAGGGGTTGCGCATGCGGGGTTGTGGGAATTCTTTTGATCGGTCTGCCGGCCGGTCGGCGAGTCAGAAACCGTTGATGTAGTCGAAGGACATGCGAAAGGTCCGGCGTAGAGGGTAAGACCCCCGTAGACGAAACATCAGCGGCTTGCTTAAGAATCTCCCAAGTAGCACGGGGCCCGAGAAATCCCGTGTGAATCTGGCGGGACCACCCGCTAAGCCTAAATATTCCCTGGTGACCGATAGCGGATAGTACCGTGAGGGAATGGTGAAAAGTACCGCGGGAGCGGAGTGAAATAGTACCTGAAACCGTGTGCCTACAAGCCGTGGGAGCGTCGCCGTTGTTCTTCGGAACAACGGTCGTGACTGCGTGCCTTTTGAAGAATGAGCCTGCGAGTTAGCGGTGTGTAGCGAGGTTAACCCGTGTGGGGAAGCCGTAGCGAAAGCGAGTCCGAATAGGGCGATTGAGTTGCACGCTCTAGACCCGAAGCGGAGTGATCTAGCCATGGGCAGGTTGAAGCGGAGGTAAGACTTCGTGGAGGACCGAACCCACCAGGGTTGAAAACCTGGGGGATGACCTGTGGTTAGGGGTGAAAGGCCAATCAAACTCCGTGATAGCTGGTTCTCCCCGAAATGCATTTAGGTGCAGCGTCGTGTGTTTCTTGCCGGAGGTAGAGCACTGGATAGGCGATGGGCCCTACCGGGTTACTGACCTTAGCCAAACTCCGAATGCCGGTAAGTGAGAGCACGGCAGTGAGACTGTGGGGGATAAGCTCCATGGTCGAGAGGGAAACAGCCCAGAGCATCGACTAAGGCCCCTAAGCGTACGCTAAGTGGGAAAGGATGTGGAGTCGCAGAGACAACCAGGAGGTTGGCTTAGAAGCAGCCACCCTTGAAAGAGTGCGTAATAGCTCACTGGTCAAGTGATTCCGCGCCGACAATGTAGCGGGGCTCAAGCGTACCGCCGAAGTCGTGTCATTGCAGCAATAGGGCCAACGCCCGCTGTGATGGGTAGGGGAGCGTCGTGTGCCGGGTGAAGCAGCAGCGGAAGCTAGTTGTGGACGGTTCACGAGTGAGAATGCAGGCATGAGTAGCGATACACACGTGAGAAACGTGTGCGCCGATTGACTAAGGGTTCCTGGGTCAAGCTGATCTGCCCAGGGTAAGTCGGGACCTAAGGCGAGGCCGACAGGCGTAGTCGATGGACAACCGGTTGATATTCCGGTACCCGCTTTGAAACGCCCAATATCGAATCAGGCGATGCTAAGTCCGTGAAGCCGTTCCGGACCCTTCGGGGAAAGGAAAGTGGTGGAGCCGACGAACCAGACTTGTAGTAGGTAAGCGATGGGGTGACGCAGGAAGGTAGTCCAGCCCGGGCGGTGGTTGTCCCGGGGTAAGGGTGTAGGCCGAGGGGTAGGCAAATCCGTCCCTCATATAAGGCTGAGACCTGATGCCGAGCCGATTGTGGTGAAGTGGATGATCCTATGCTGTCGAGAAAAGCCTCTAGCGAGTTTCATGGCGGCCCGTACCCTAAACCGACTCAGGTGGTCAGGTAGAGAATACCGAGGCGTTCGGGTGAACTATGGTTAAGGAACTCGGCAAAATGCCCCCGTAACTTCGGGAGAAGGGGGGCCATCACTGGTGAAGGAACTTGCTTCCTGAGCTGGGGGTGGCCGCAGAGACCAGCGAGAAGCGACTGTTTACTAAAAACACAGGTCCGTGCGAAGCCGTAAGGCGATGTATACGGACTGACGCCTGCCCGGTGCTGGAACGTTAAGGGGACCGGTTAGTGACCTTTCGGGGTTGCGAAGCTGAGAACTTAAGCGCCAGTAAACGGCGGTGGTAACTATAACCATCCTAAGGTAGCGAAATTCCTTGTCGGGTAAGTTCCGACCTGCACGAATGGCGTAACGACTTCTCGACTGTCTCAACCATAGGCCCGGTGAAATTGCACTACGAGTAAAGATGCTCGTTTCGCGCAGCAGGACGGAAAGACCCCGGGACCTTTACTATAGTTTGATATTGGTGTTCGGTTCGGCTTGTGTAGGATAGGTGGGAGACTTTGAAGCAGCCACGCCAGTGGTTGTGGAGTCGCCGTTGAAATACCACTCTGGTCGTGCTGGATGTCTAACCTCGGTCCGTGATCCGGATCAGGGACAGTGTCTGATGGGTAGTTTAACTGGGGCGGTTGCCTCCCAAAGGGTAACGGAGGCGCCCAAAGGTTCCCTCAGCCTGGTTGGCAATCAGGTGTTGAGTGTAAGTGCACAAGGGAGCTTGACTGTGAGACCGACGGGTCGAGCAGGGACGAAAGTCGGGACTAGTGATCCGGCGGTGGCTTGTGGAAGCGCCGTCGCTCAACGGATAAAAGGTACCCCGGGGATAACAGGCTGATCTTCCCCAAGAGTCCATATCGACGGGATGGTTTGGCACCTCGATGTCGGCTCGTCGCATCCTGGGGCTGGAGTCGGTCCCAAGGGTTGGGCTGTTCGCCCATTAAAGCGGTACGCGAGCTGGGTTTAGAACGTCGTGAGACAGTTCGGTCCCTATCCGCTGTGCGCGTAGGAATATTGAGAAGGGCTGTCCCTAGTACGAGAGGACCGGGACGGACGAACCTCTGGTGTGCCAGTTGTCCTGCCAAGGGCATGGCTGGTTGGCTACGTTCGGGAGGGATAACCGCTGAAAGCATCTAAGCGGGAAGCCTGCTTCAAGATGAGTATTCCCACCTCCTTGAGAGGGTAAGGCTCCCAGTAGACGACTGGGTTGATAGGCCAGATGTGGAAGCCCGGTAACGGGTGGAGCTGACTGGTACTAATAGGCCGAGGGCTTGTCCTCAGTTGCTCGCGTCCACTGTGTTAGTTCTGAAG
>NZ_JBHWBP010000480.1:0-4624 GCF_042735575.1 Streptomyces sp. NPDC059564
GGCCGGCCTTGCGGCCGGGGGTGGACTTGTGTGCGGAGCCCGTCAGGCGGAGTGGCCGACGAGCTGATCGGCGAGCTCGTCGAGCCGTTTGACCGTGCGTTCCCCGGTCGTGCCGACGGCGGGCTCCATCCGCTCGCCGCGGTCGTGGTACGCGCCGTTGACGATCCCGACGGCCGGGTGGCACAGCCGGACGACGTGGGCGACGCCCTCGGAAGGCCTCGCACCCTCGTGTCCCGTCATGACGCGGACCGATGTGCACGCCCCCCATCCAACGGGCCCGCGGCCGGGAGCTCAAGCTCCCTGACACCCCTCTGACGGGGTGTTGACGGGTTTCACCCGAGCCCGGGAATGGTGGACACCAGCAGGTCGATGGCCTTGATGCCGACGAACGGCAGGACGAGGCCGCCGAGTCCGTACACGGTCAGGTTGCGGCGCAGCAGATCGTGCGCCGAGGCCGGCTTGTAGCGGACGCCGCGCAGGGCCAGCGGGATGAGCGCCACGATGATCAGGGCGTTGAAGATGATGGCCGAGGTGATGGCGGACGTCGGACTGCTCAGGCCCATGACGTTGAGCGCCTCCAGCCCCGGGTAGGCCGCGGTGAACATGGCGGGGATGATCGCGAAGTACTTCGCGACGTCGTTGGTGATGGAGAAGGTGGTCAGGGCGCCGCGGGTGATGAGGAGCTGTTTGCCGATCTCGACGATGTCGAGGAGTTTGGTGGGGTTGGAGTCCAGGTCCACCATGTTCCCGGCCTCCTTGGCGGCCGAGGTACCGGTGTTCATGGCCACGCCCACGTCGGCCTGGGCGAGCGCCGGGGCGTCGTTGGTGCCGTCGCCCGTCATCGCGACCAGCTTGCCGCCCGCCTGTTCCCGCTTGATGAGGTCGAGCTTGTCCTCGGGGGTGGCCTCGGCGAGGTACTCGTCGACCCCGGCCTCCTGAGCGATGGCACGGGCCGTCAGCTCGTTGTCGCCCGTCACCATGACCGTACGGATCCCCATGCTGCGCAGCTCGGCGAACCGCTCCCGGATGCCCTCCTTGACCACGTCCTTGAGGTGGATGATCCCGAGGACACGCGGTCCGTCCCAGTCGTGGACCGCGACCAGCAGGGGCGTACCACCGGACTCGGACACGGAGGCCGACCATGCGGCGGCTTCCGGCGGTACGGTCCCGCCGCGCAGTGTCACCCACTCGGTGACCTGGGCCACGGCGCCCTTGCGGATGGCGCAGCCGGCTCCGTTGGGCCAGCTCATGTTGATTCCGCTCATCCGGGTACGGGCGCTGAACGCTTGGAAGCGCGGGTTGCTCAGGTCCGCCTCGGCGACCGGCTGGAGTCCGTACTGCTGGGCCAGGGCGGCGACGGACCGGCCCTCGGGGGTCTCGTCGGACAGGGAGGACAGCTGGGCCGCGTCCGCGAGCCGGATGTGGTCGATGCCGGGGAGCGGGATGAAGGCGGCCGCCTCGCGGTTGCCGAGGGTGATGGTGCCGGTCTTGTCGAGCAGCAGGGTGTTCACGTCGCCCGCGGCCTCGACCGCGCGCCCGCTCATCGCGACGACGTTGCGCTGCACGAGACGGTCCATGCCCGCGATCCCGATCGCGGAGAGCAGCGCGCCGATCGTGGTGGGGATGAGCGTGACGAGGAGGGCCACGAGGACGGTGGTGGTCTGGGCGGCGCCCGCGTAGTCGGCCATCGGCTGGAGCGAGACGACGACCAGGATGAAGATCACCGTGAGGGCGGCCAGCAGGATGTTGAGGGCTATCTCGTTCGGCGTCTTCTGCCGGGACGCGCCCTCGACCAGGGCGATCATGCGATCCATGAAGCTGTGCCCCGGGCGTGAGGTCACCCGCACGACGATCGAATCGGACAGCACGGTGGTACCGCCCGTGACACTGCTGCGGTCTCCGCCGGCCTCCCGGATCACCGCCGCCGATTCGCCGGTGACGGCGGATTCGTCGACTGCCGCGGCCCCGTCGATGACGTCGCCGTCGGCCGGGATCAGCTCGCCCGCCTCCACCAGTACCACGTCCAGGGGCTGCAGCTCGCTCCGGGCGACGGCCTCCGACTCGGCGTGCCGCGGGTTCGTGCCGTACGTCCAGTGCCGCAGCCGCAGCGCGACGGTGTCCGTACGTGCTTTGCGCAGTGACTCGGCCTGGGCCCGGCCGCGCCCTTCGGCGACGGCCTCGGCGAAGTTGGCGAAGATCAAGGTCAGCCAGAGCCAGACGCTGATCACCCAGGTGAAGACCGACGGGTGGACGAGCGCCGACAGCGTGGTCAGCACGGAGCCGACCGCGACCACGAACAGCACCGGCTTCCGGATCAGTTCACGGGGGGCGAGCTTGCGCAAGGCCTCGTAGAGGGAGGCCGTCGGCCGTATCGACTCCAGCAGGGGACCTCGGTCCGGGCGCCTTCGGGGCGGTCGGTTGACCGGCGCCTGTGACGGGGACGGGACGGGAGGGACCTGCCGGGTGGCGGCGGGAGGCATGGAGAGACCTTCTGGTCGAATCGGCGCGGCCGGAACGAGGGGTGCACCGCCGGGGATCCGTCCCTTGTGGGACCCCCTCCGGCTCGTCGTGTGACGTTGGGATCCCCGGCGGTGGAACGGGCAGGAACCTACCGGTCCCGGGGCCCTCGGCGGCCGTACCGGCCGGCTATTTGCCGCCCCCTTAACGGCAGTGGGGCGAATGCGTCAGGACTCCGTGAAGGCGCCGTCAAGGACCGTCGGCCCGGCCTGCGCCGTGAGGCGGAAGGGAAGGCGGCAGCTGAACGGCGTCGGTGTCGCGGCGGACCGCGTGGGCGACGACGGAGCGGCGCTGGTTCTGGAGCATCCGCTGCCACCGATGGGCCGGTTCGGTCTCCGGGATGCGGACGGTGATCCGGGCGTCCGGATGGGTCCGCGCGAGCTTGCGCACGTACGCCGATACCGGACGGCCGAGCGAGCGGGTGTCCGAGGAGAGCTCGATCAGCTCGACGCCCGGCTTCCACAACTCCCAGTCCCGGCGGAGGGCTTCGGCGGCCTGCCGGTCCTCGACCGTGGGGTGGGTGACGGCGAGGATGTCGCCATCGCGATCTTCGTGGGCGTGGCCGTGTCCGTGGCCTCCGTGGTCGACCTGGCCGCCCGCCGTACCCATCAGGCCGCCCGGCTGCGCGCCGAGGACTCCCGCCCCATCACCACCGAGCACCCGGCCGCGGCCACGACGTGACCCGGCCGGAGCATCAGGAGGTCGAGGCCCCGCCGTGCTCGTCACGGCGGGACGGCAGTACGACCGTGGCGGTCTCGCCGCAGACGGCGTCGAGTTCGACCGCGAGCCGGCGGGCGAGGTCCTCGTCCCCGCAGATCACCGCGTGCTGCGAGCGGGGAGCAACATGCTGGAGCGGAGGGTGGGTCGAGGTCACGTCTGATCAGAGTGCGTTCAGGGCGACACAGTTGCGTTCGCACGGGAGTTCGCCGTCACTATTGCGTAGGGGACTGGGCGGACCGTGCGGGGGCGGCCGGTAGCGACAGGGTCATGGTCAGGCCGCCGCCCGGGGTGTCCTCGGCGGTCAGGGTGCCGCCCATCGCCTCGGTGAGA
Source organism: Streptomyces sp. NPDC059564 (assembly GCF_042735575.1). Taxonomy (NCBI): domain Bacteria; kingdom Bacillati; phylum Actinomycetota; class Actinomycetes; order Kitasatosporales; family Streptomycetaceae; genus Streptomyces; species Streptomyces sp. NPDC059564. Next base: position 3,568 of record NZ_JBHWBP010000480.1, read on the forward strand.
CCCCTCGACAGGGCGAGCCCGAGGCCGACGCCCGTGGTGTTGTCCGTGTCACCGAGGCGCTGGAACGGCAGGAAGGCGCTCTCGCGGTCCGCCTCAGGAATTCCGGGCCCGCGGTCCACGACCCGGATCTCGACCCGGTCGTCGAGCGCGCTCGCCGTCAGCAGAACGCGCCGTCCGGGCGGCGTGTGCCGGGCGGCGTTGTTCAGCAGGTTGGCGACCACGCGTTCGAGCAGCGGTGGATCGGCCAGCACCGCCGGGGCCTGCTCAAGGCTGCGGCTGTCGACTGCGGGCGCGTCGGGGGGCAGTCCGTCCAGTGCGGCGGGCAGGACCTCCATCAGGTCGGTGGCCCGCAGCTCCAGTTTCAGCGCCCCGGCCTGGAGCCGGCTCATGTCGAGGAGGTTCTCGACGAGGCGGTTGAGGCGGGCCATCGACTCGTCGGCGGTGGCGAGGAGTTCGGCCCGGTCCTCGTCACTGAAGTCCACGTCGCTGGCGCGCAGCGATTCGATGGCGGCCCAGCCGGCGGCGAGCGGCGTACGCAGATCGTGGCTGACCGCGGCGAGCAGGGCGGTGCGCATCCGGTCGGCCGCCTTGACGGGTTCGATCTCTGCGGCCGCCTCGGCCAGGCGGGCCCGCTCGACCGCGACGGTGACGTGCGCGGCGAAGGCCGAAAGGACCCGCCGGTCGGAGGCGGGCAGCGGACGCCCCCGCAGGACGAGATGTGTGTCGGGCCCGACCGGTACCCGGACGACGGAGGGGTCGTTCCCGACCAGGTCGCCGGTCAGTTCGGCCGAGTCCATGCCGAAGGTTTCCCGCGTCCGTTCCAGGAGCGCGGGAACGGCCTGGTCCCCCCGCACGATGGACCCGGCGAGTGAGGAGAGCGTCTCCGCCTCGGCCGTCGCCCGGGCGGCCCGGCGCGACAGTCGCAGCGCCCGGTCGACGGCCGCGGCGACCGTCCCCGCGACCACTGCGAACACCACCAGCGCGAGGATGTTGTTGGGCTCGGCGATGGTGAACTCGCCGACCGGCGGGATGAACCAGTAGTTCAGCAGGAGTGAGG
>NZ_JBHWBP010000481.1:0-4607 GCF_042735575.1 Streptomyces sp. NPDC059564
GAGCCGGGTCGCGATCTCCCGCAGCGTCGCGTCGTGGAAGACGACGTACGCCGGGACGCCCTGCTCGCGGGCCGTCGCGGCCCGCCAGGCGCGCAGGGCGAGGAAGACCGGTTCGGCCGCGGCCGGCAGGTCGACCGGAACGCGGGCGCCCTTCCCGGAGCGCGATCCGGACTCCTTGCGGGCCGGGGCCGCGGGCGCCTTCTCCTTGCGCAGCGGGACGCTGCGGCGCCCGCCCAGCACCTCGCCGCTGTCGTCCGTGAGGACGAGCGTGCCGTAGTCGCCCTCGACCGCCAGCAGCCGCTGCGCCAGCAGCTGGCGGACGACTCCGCGCCACTCGGCGGTGCTCAGGTCCGCCCCGACGCCGAACACCGAGAGCCCGTCGTGGTCGAACTGGATGACCTTGGCGGTCTTCTTGCCCTGGAGGATGTCGATGATCTGCCCGGCGCCGAACTTCTGGCGCCGCTCCTTGGCCAGCCGCCACACCGTGGACAGCAGTTTCTGCGCGGCGACCGTCCCGTCCCAGGACTCGGCCGGGGTCAGGCACGTATCGCAGTTGCCGCACGGTCCGCCCGACTGGCCGAAGTACTCCAGCAGCCGCATCCGCCGGCAGTCGACCGTCTCGCACAGCGCGAGCATGGCGTCCAGGTGCATGCCCAGGGACCGGCGGTGCGCTTCGTCGCCCTCGGAGCCCTCGATGAGCTTGCGCTGCTGGACCACGTCCTGGAGCCCGTACGCGAGCCACGCGGTGGCGGGCTCGCCGTCGCGGCCGGCACGGCCGGTCTCCTGGTAGTAGCCCTCGACCGACTTCGGCAGGTCGAGGTGGGCCACGAAGCGCACGTCCGGCTTGTCGATGCCCATGCCGAAGGCGATCGTGGCCACCACCACGACCCCCTCCTCCCGCAGGAAGCGCGCCTGGTTCGCCGCGCGCGCCCGGGCGTCCATCCCGGCGTGGTACGGCACGGCGTCGATGCCGTGCTCGGCCAGGGAGGCGGCGGTCTTCTCCACCGAGGCCCGCGAGAGACAGTAGACGACTCCGGCGTCCCCCTCGTGCTCGGTGCGGATCAGCTCCAGGAGCTGCTTGAGCGGGTTGTTCTTCGGGGCGATTCGGTACTGGATGTTCGGCCGGTCGAAGCTGGCGACGAAGTGCCGGGCCTCCTCCAGGCCGAGCCGCGCCACGATCTCGGCGTGGGTGGCCTCGGTGGCGGTCGCGGTCAGCGCGATCCGCGGCACCTTCGGCCAGCGCTCGTGCAGCATGGACAGCGCGAGGTAGTCGGGCCGGAAGTCGTGGCCCCACTGGGCGACGCAGTGCGCCTCGTCGATCGCGAACAGCGAGACCTTGCCCCGGTCGAGCAGCCGCTGCGTGCCCTCGCCGCGCAGCCGCTCGGGAGCCAGGTAGAGCAGGTCCAGCTCGTCGGCGAGGAAGGCCTGCTCGACGGCCTGCCGCTCGTACGGGTCCTGCGTCGAGTTGAGGAATCCGGCCCGCACCCCGAGGGCGGTGAGTGCGTTCACCTGGTCCTGCATCAGCGCGATGAGGGGCGAGATCACCACGCCCGTGCCTTCTCTGACGAGCGCCGGGATCTGGTAGCAGAGCGACTTGCCGCCGCCGGTCGGCATCAGCACGAGGGCGTCGCCGCCCGCGACGACCTGGTCGATGATCTCCTGCTGCTCACCGCGGAAGGAGCTGTAGCCGAAGACTCGGTGCAGCACCTGCAGAGCGTCGGAGATCTCGGGGGAAGCGTCCGGAAGGGCCATTCGAGAAGCCTAACGGCACCCGCGGACACCCCGGCTCCCCCGCCCGGAACCTGTGGACAACCTCCGCTGCCACCGGTACGGCCGACGGCCCCGCCCGGAGAGGGGCGGGGCCGCGGGCCGTGGCGGGGCTACGGAGCCATCTCGTACGCCCCGGCCAGCGCCTCGACGCGGTCCCAGACGCGGGCCGAGCGGGCCGCGTCGACGACCGGCCGGCGGAGCGCGCCGAGCGCCCAGCTCTGCTGTTCCTCGGTGGCGCTGTCCTTGCCGTGGAGCTCGACGGCGTGCGCGGAGAAGTCGCGGACGAGGACGGCGAACAGTTCGTCGAGCACGTCCTCGTCGAGGCCGGTCAGCCGGGCCTGCTCCAGGATCAGCTGACCGTGGACGACGAGCGCGAACAGCTGGCCGACGGCGAGGAGCAGGTCGAGGTCGCGGCTCTGCTCCTCGTCGGGGGCGGCGGTGGCGACGAACGCGCACAGGGCGTCGGCCTGCTCCCGGAAGCGGGCGACGTTCGGGACCGCGGCGTACGCGTCGTAGGCGGGGCGCCAGTCGTGGAAGCGTACGGAGCCGAGGCCCCGGGCGGGCCCCTGCCGGAAGAGGAACGCGTCGTCGGCCGCGTCGTGGCGGGTCGGCACGGGGGCGTACTCGACGGGCTCCAGCAGGTGGTTGCGCATGAACTTGAGGATCAGCGCGAGGTTGACGTGGACCGTGCCCTCCAGCTTGGGCAGGCCGCGGATCTCGACGGCCGCCTGCGCGAAGTAGTTGTCCTTCTCGAAGCCCTTGGCGGCGATGACGTCCCACATGAGGTCGATGACCTTCTCGCCCTCCGTGGTCACCTTCATCTTCGTCATCGGGTTGAAGAGGAGGTAGCGGCGGTCCTCGGGACCGGCGGAGCGGAAGTAGTCGACGGCCCGGTCGCTGAAGAGCTTCATGCCGACGAGGCGGACGTACGCGTCGGCCAGCTCGCGGCGCACGTGCGGGAACGCGGTGACCGGGCGGCCGTACAGGATGCGGCCGTGCGCGTGGGTGACGGCCTCGTACATCGCGTGCTCGCAGATGCCGATGGAGGCGGTGCAGAGGTTGAACTTGCCGACGTTGACGGTGTTGAGGGCGGCGTCGAAGGCGGCGCGGCCGGTGTGCAGGACGTCGGCGGCGGACACCGGGTAGTCCTCCAGGCGGAACTCGCTCACGTACTTGGAGGAGTCCACCACGTTCTTGACCAGGTGGTAGGCCGGGTGGCGGCTGTCGGCGGCGAAGAAGACGTAGCCGTCCGGGCCCTCGACGTCGGTGCGGCGGCCGAAGACGGAGACGAGTCCGGCGGCGTTGCCGTTGCCGATGTAGTACTTGGAGCCGGTGGCGCGGAAGCCGCCCTCGCCGTCGGACTCCAGGAGCATGTCGGTGGAGTAGATGTCGGCGCCGTGGGTCTTCTCGGACAGGCCGAAGGCGAACACCTCGCCCTGGTCGAGGAGCTGCGCCGCGCGGGCGCGGGCGTCGGCGTTCCCGCTCTGCCAGACCGGGCCGAGGCCGAGGATGGTGACCTGCCAGGCGTACCAGTAGTCGAGTCCGTAGAAGCCGAAGATCTCGTTGAGGGCGGCGATCCGGGCGGTGTCCCAGCGCTGGTCCTCGCGTGCGGCGGCGGAGGCCGGGGTGAGGAAGGTCGCGAAGAGGTTCTCCTTCGCGGCGAACGCGAGGAAGTCGCCGAGCCAGGCGCGGGAGCGGTAGTCCTCGATCAGCCGGCGCTTGCCGCGCTCCTCGAACCAGTCGACGGTGGCGCGCAGCAGGCGGCGGGTCTCGGGGTCGAAGTGCGCGGGGTCGTAGGTGCGCGGGTTGAAGAGCAGGGCGTCGGCCATGGGTCGCCTTCCGGGGTGCGGGTCGGGGAGGGTGAGGGCTGGGAACGCGGGGCGCTCAGCTCGGCGCGGGTCCCGCGCCGAGCCGGTGCAGGGTGGCGAGGACGTCGTCGAGCCAGGCGATCGTCATGCGCTCGTACGCGATGCCGCCGCGCAGCACGACGTGCTGGAGTTCCTGTCCGGCGTCGAGGGGTGCGGGCGCGTCCGGGCCGGTGAAGTCGCGGAGCTCCCCGGCGAGGTAGTGCGCGAGCCGGTCGCCGTGCACCTCGCGGTGCCGTTCGACCTCGCGGATCAGCGCCGCCGGATCGTCGAAGGCCGCGCCGCGGATCTTCACGGCGAGGTCGTGCCGCAGGCTCTCGGGGTCGATCGGCTCGTGCAGCCAGCGGGCGAGGGCGGCGCTGCCGGGCGCGGCGACGGAGTACTCCTTCTTGTCCGGCCGGCCCTGCTGCGGCACCTCGCGGACGGCGAGCATGCCGTCGCGTTCCATGCGCCCGAGCACGCGGTAGATCTGCTGGTGGGTGGCGGTCCAGAAGTAGCCGATGGAACGGTCGAACCGCCGGGCCAGCTCGTAACCGGAGCCCGGCTTCTCCAACAGGGAGACGAGTATCGCGTGTTCGAGCGCCATGCCCCGATCTTTCTATGCAACTCGTTGCATAGACAAGGTCCGGCGCCCCGGTGAGACGCGGCTCACCCCGCCCGCCCCGGAGGCGCCCTCAGCGCCGTGCGGCCCCGTGCGTCACGGGGACGCCCGGGGCCGCGCACCGGGCGGTGCGGGGGCCGGTCACCAGTAGTGGCGCCGACCGCCGACGGCATGTCCGACCGAACCGAGAATCCACAGCACCGCCCCCACGACGAGCAGGATGATTCCGATCGTCCACAGGATGGAAATGCCGGTCAGAAAGCCGATGAGCAGGAGAACCACTCCAATGACGATCATGGTGTCCTCACTTCCCCGCTAGGAACGCGGCGGACCGGAGGATCCGGCGGGGTGTTCGTCACGCGTCTACCCCC
>NZ_JBHWBP010000482.1:0-4592 GCF_042735575.1 Streptomyces sp. NPDC059564
ATGCGGGGCTCACCGGCGGCAGTTCCTCGTCGAGGCCCTCGTACTCGCCCGCGGCGTACACGATCCGGCCGCCGACGACCGTGAGCAGGGACTCGATGTGCGCGATCTCGGGCTCCGGCACGGTGAAGTAGTCCTCGGAGAGGACCGTGAAGTCGCCCAGGAATCCCGGGCGCAGGACGCCCTTCAGGTCCTGTTCGCCGGTGAGTTCCGCGCCCGCCGTGGTGAACATGGCGAGCGCGGTCCGCCGGTCGACCCGGTTGGACGGCGGGCGCACGAGGAGGTCGCCGACGGTGCGGCCGGAGACCAGCCAGTGCAGCGCGACCCAGGGGTGGTAGGTGGAGACGCGGGTGGCGTCGGTGCCCGCGCCGACGGTCAGGCCGCGCTCCAGCATGGCCCGGATCGGCGGCGCGTCGGCGGCGGCGCCGATGCCGTAGCGGCGGACGAAGGCCTCGCCCTGGAACGACAGCCGGTTCTGCACCGACAGGGCGCCGCCGAGCGCGGCGATCCGGTCCAGGCTGTCCGCGGTGACGGTCTCGGCGTGGTCGAAGAGCCAGCGGTTGCCGGCCGGGAACAGGCCCTCGGCGGCGAGCCGTTCGAAGACGCGGAGGTCCCGGCGGATGGTCTCGTCGTAGGTGGCGTGCAGCCGGAAGCCCCAGCCGTTCTCCATGAGGAGGCGCACGGCCTTCTCGAACTCCGCCTCGTAACCGTCGGCGAGTTCGGGGCGGGGCTGGGCGAAGTTCTCGAAGTCCGCCGCCGCCCAGGTGAGGTTCTCGCCGGCGCCGTTGAGCCGCAGCCACTCGTCGCCGTCCTCGGGACGGGCCGTCTCCACCCACCGGGTGAGGTCGGCGATCTCCTGGCCCGCGGTCTGCGGGAAGAGGTGGTAGGCGATGCGCAGCGACAGCTGTCCCGCCTTGGCGAGTTCGACGACCGTGGCGTAGTTGTCGGGGAAGTTCTGGAAGCCACCGGCCGCGTCGATGGCCGAGGTGAGCCCGAAGCGGTTGAGTTCGCGCAGGAAGTGCCGGGTCGACGTCTTCTTGTCCTCGCCGTCGAGGACCGGGGCCTTGGCGAGGGTCGAGTAGAGGATCAGGGCGCTGGGCGCCGCGAGCAGCATGCCGGTCGGCTCGCCGTCCCGGCCCCGTACGATCTGGCCGCCCCGGGGCTCGGGGGTGTCCCGGGTGAAGCCGGCGGCCCTGAGCGCCGCCCGGTTGAGCACCGCAGACTGGTACAGGTGCAGGACGAACACGGGCGTGTCCGGGGCCGCGGCGTTGAGTTCGGCGACGGTCGGCAGTCGGCGTTCCGCGAACTGCTCGGCCGACCAGCCGCCCACCACGCGCACCCACTGCCCCTTGGGGGTACGGGCGGCCTGCTCGCGCAGCATCGCCAGGCCCTCGTGGAGGCTGCGCACGCCGTCCCAGCGCAATTCGAGCACGTAGTTGAGGCCGCCGCGGATGACGTGGAGATGGGAGTCGTTGAGCCCGGGGGCGATCCGGCGGCCGAGCGCGTCGACGATCCGGGTCGCGGGGCCGACGTGGCCAGCCATGTCATGGTCGTCACCGACGGCGAGGACACGGCCGTCGCGGACGGCGATCGCCTGAGCGGCGGGGCGGGACGGGTCTCCCGTGTGGATCTTCGCGTTGCGGACGACGAGGTCCGCCGCGTTCTCGGTGGGGTGGGGCACCAGCCCCCCGACCGGCATCGTGGACACCTTCCGGAAACCTCCTGCACTGGGGACGGGGCGGGACGTGGCCGGACGGCACTGGGCGACCGACTCAAGATCCGCTTCGCCGCCACGCTAGGCCGGTACGCGGCGCCCGGCTTTCCCGAGAGCGCACAGGCACCGGCCGGGCAGCGCACAGCCCGCCTCTCGGGGCCGCGCGGTCCCCGCCCGTCAGTCGCGGTGGGGCAACCGGTCTAGTACGTCGCGCAGTTGGGCCCGACCCGTGATGCCGAGCTTCGGGAAGACCTTGCCCAGGTGGAATCCGATGGTCCGGGGAGACAGGTACAGACGGGCCGCGATGTCCCGGTTGGTCAGCCCCTCCGCCGCCAACCGCGCGATGTGCAGCTCCTGCGGGGTCAGCTCGGCGGCGGCCGACGGCGGCGCGCCGTCGGCGACGGACACGCCCGCCGCCCGGAGTTCGGAGGTCGCGCGCTCCGTCCACGGACGCGCGTCGAGCCGTTCGAAGATCTCCAGGGCCGTGGCGAGGAAGGGCCGGGCCTCGGCGGACCTGCGGCGCCGACGCAGCCACTCGCCGAAGTCGAGCTGGGCGAGGGCGTGTTCGAAGGGCCACCGGGAGGCCGCCGGGTCGGCGAGCGACGCGCGGAAGTGCGGCTCCGCCTCGTCCGGGTCGCTCAGCAGCGCCGTGGCCCGGTGCACGACGGAGGCGAGCCGGGCCGATCCGGGAGTGCCCAGGACGGCCGTCGTGGCGGTCAGTACGGCCCGGGCGTCGTCCTGGCGCCCGGCCCGGACGGCGGTCGCGGCCAGGTCCGCGAGGTGGTACGGCGAGGCGTGGTGATGGACGGGGAGCGGAGAGAAGTCCCGGGTGAACACCCGGCGCAGGTGCTCGTACGCCCCCTGGTGGTCGCCTTCCGCGAGTGCCGCGAGGCCGAGGGCGTGGCAATGCCGTACGTAGAGGCTGCGGGAGCCGCGCAGGTCGATGCCGCGCACGGCGTCGGCGGCGCGGGCCCGGGCCCCGGCGTGGTCGCCGCGGGCGGCCCGCAGGGCGGCCTGGAGGAGCGGGGCGCCGACGGCGACGTTGTCCGCACCGGCCTCCGTGGCCATGCAGAAGGCGTCCTCGGCGGCGGTCTCGGCCGCCGTCCAGGCCCCGCTCTCGAACAGGGCGAGGGCGAGGGCCTGCGTGACGGTGCAGTTGGTGCCGGCCGTGGCGGCGCGACGGTGGTGGTCCCGTGCCTGGCCGAGGAGGCGCCCGGCCGTCTCGGTCTCGTCCAGGATCCAGGCGGAGGCACCGAGGATGACCATGTCGGGGAGTGAGTCCTCACGCAGGTTGCCGACCAGATCGCCGAGCTGCTCGACGGCTGCCTCCCGCTCCGCGAACGGATCGGCGACCAGCCGCGACCACAGACTCCCGGTGTGCTGCGGCTGGGGCGGTATCAGCCGGCCGATGCGACGCAGCTCGGCGCGGTGGAACGGGTCGCCGGAGTTGTACGCCGGGGTCGAGCCGGTGCTCAGGGCGTTGAAGGCCAGCTCCGGCGCGGCCGTGGCCATCGCCTCCGCCACGGGCAGCAGGAAGCCGAGCGCGTCCTCGTGCCGCAGGGTCACCGCCAGAGACCAGCCGCCGAGCAGCGCGGCCTCGGAGCGCATCCGGGGGTCGTCCGTGAGACGGCCGACCCGGCCGGTGATCTCGCCGACCCACTGGGGATGACCGGCCAGCATGGCGTACGAGGCCGCGGAGAGCAGCCGCCCGGCGCGCCGCCCGGTGTCGGGGCTGAGGTCGGCGGCCCGTTCCAGGGCCTTGGCGGCGGCCCCGTATCCGCCGCGGCGCCGATGGCGTTCGGCGCTCTCCGCGAGGGCCGCCGCGATGTCCTCCTCCGGCCCGAGCGCGGCCGCGGCCAGATGCCAGGCGCGCCGGTCGGGTTCGCCGGCGTGGACCTCCGCGAGGGCCAGATGGGCCGCACGCCGGTCGGTGAACGTAGCGGCCTGGTAGACCGCCGAGCGTACGAGGGGATGGCGCATGCGCACGCGTCCGCCCTCCACCCGGACCAGTCCGGCCTGCTCCGCGGGCAGCCACACCCGGGCGTCGCCGTCGGGGAGCGGGGTGGCGTGCCATGCCTCCACCGGGGTGTCCGTACCGGCGGCCGCCGCCAGGAGCAGCGCGCGCCGGGTCGCTTCGGGAAGGAGCGGCAGGTCGGCGGCGAACAGCCGCTCCAGCCGCTTCGTGAGGGGCAACCCGTCGAGAGCGCCGACGAGGCCTGCGGCAGCGGACCCGGCGGAGGCTCGGGCCAGCTCGACGAGGGCGAGCGGATTACCGGCCGCCTGCTCCAGGACGAGGGTCCGGGCCTTGCCCTGCGGACGGAACGGCTGTGCGTCCAGCAGCAGTCCGGCCGCCACCCGGTCCAGCGGGCCGACCGCCAGATGCGCGAAGTCACGGTCGAAGCGGGCCGGCACCTCCTCCTCCCGCGCCGCGAGCAGCAGGGCGATCCGTTCCCCTTCCAGGCGCCGGGCGATGAACGCCAGCACGTCGAGCGAGCCGACATCAAGCCACTGGGCGTCGTCCACGGTGACGAGCAGCGGCTGCTCCGTCGCCACCTCGGAGAGCAGCGTGAGCGCGCCCATCCTGATCATCAGCGGGTCGGGTGCCTCCTGCCCGTCTCCGGCCGTGCCGAACACGCTCCGCAGGGCGTCGCGCTGCCGGGCGGGCAGGCCGTCGGCCGCGGCGAGTACCGGCCGCAACACCTGGTGGACCCCGGCGAAGGCCAGGTCCTGCTCACCCTCCGAGCCCCGCGCCCGCAGCACCCGCAGGCCGCGCGCCCCGGCCTCGGCGCCGGACCGGACCACGAGGGTGGTCTTCCCCGCCCCGGGCTCCCCGGTCAGGACGAGGACGCTCGGGCCGGTGGCGACGGCGTCGCCTCCCGCC
>NZ_JBHWBP010000483.1:0-4564 GCF_042735575.1 Streptomyces sp. NPDC059564
CCCTCCCGGCCCGGCGGCTCCGCTCCCTCGCCCCCTTCCCGTGGTTCCCGCCCGTCGGCCTGTGCCCGGTCGCCGCCCTCGCCGTGCGCCCCGCCCACCTCCGGATGGAGTTCGACGAGCCCGGCGGCACCCACCCCGTCAGCCTGGAGCACAGCGACCGTGACGAGGTCATCGCCGTGTTCGACGGCGGCGACGCCTTCTCCGGCTTCTCCGTCCCCGCGGGCGGCACCGCCACCGTCAAGGTGCGGCTCGCCTTCGCCCCCGACGCCCCCCACGGCGAGGTCCTCGCCGACGCCGCCCTCGTCCAGCGCAAGGGCGAGCAGGGCGACGACGGTGACTGGGTCGGCGAAGCCGGCGGGTACCGGTTCTCGGTGGAGGGCCCCCAGGAGGACGGCGGCACCGCCGAGGCGGGCTCCCTCGCACACACCGGCCCCCGCGAGTGGATCTACGGCGCCGGGGCCGTCGCCGCCCTCGCCGCCGGGGCCGGGCTGCTGCTCGGCGCCCGCCGGCTCCGCGCCCGCTGAGCCCCGTACAGCCATACGTGCAGCCATACGTACAGCCATACGTGCAGGCTCACGTACAGCCACACGTACACCCTCCCGTACATCTGCCCCACGTACAGTCCGACCGTGGAAGAACAGACCCAGTACCCGGCCCACCGCCCCGGCTCGCCCGTGCGCTCCGGCATCCCCGAGCACGGCCGCATCCCCAAGTACTACGCCGTCAAGGCGCAGGTCGCCGACCTGCTCGACGAGCTCGGCGAAGGCGGCACCCTGCCCACCGAGCGCGATCTCGCCGAGCGGTACGAGGTGTCCCGCGAGACCGTCCGGCAGGCCCTGCGCGAGCTGCTGCTGGAGGGCCGGCTGCGCCGCTCCGGGCGCGGCACCGTCGTCGCCGGCCCCAAGCTGGAGCAGCCCCTGTCCCTCGCCAGCTACACCGAGGGCGTGCGCCGCCAGGGCCGGCGCCCCGGCCGTAACCTCATCGGGCTGGAGCGCTTCCCCTGCCCGCCCGAACTCGCCCGCGGCATCGGCGCCGAGGCCGGCGAGCCGGTCTGGCACCTGGAGCGCGTGCTGCTCGCCGACGACGAGCGCGTCGGGCTGGAGAGCACCTACGTACGGGTCGCCCGCGCGCCCCGCCTCGACGTCGATTTCCAGCCGGACTCCTCCTTCTACGGCTACCTCCGCGACCGTCTCGGCATCTCCTTCGGGGACGCCGACGAGAAGCTGGAGACGGTCCTCGCGACCCCCCGCGAGGCCCTGCTGATCGGCACCCCGCCCGCGCTCCCGATGCTGCTCATCCACCGGTTCTCGCGGGACCAGGACGGGCGTCCGCTGGAGCGGGTGCGTTCGCTCTACCGTGGTGACCGGTTCAGCTTCACGACCCGCCTGCGGCCCGAATAGCCCCTGGTCAACCCCGTCAAGCCAGACAAACAGGACCTATCCAGATCACAGAACGGTAACGGGTCTAGTCCAAGTGTCGAGGCCTGTTCACCGGCCCGTCGCCGGGCCGACCTTTCCGGGACACGGGCCGCCGCCACCTTGGACGACGTGAGAGTCATAGTCGTCGGAGGCGGCGTGGTAGGCACCATGCACGCCTGGCAAGCAGTCCAACGCGGCCACGAGGTCGTCCAGATCGAGCGCGAAGCCGAGGCCCGCGGCGCGTCACTGCGCAATTTCGGCCAGATCTGGGTCAGCGGCCGGGCCGGGGGCGAGGAGCTCGACACCGCCCTGCGGGCCCGGGAGCTCTGGGAGCGGATCGGCGCGGAGGTGCCCGGCCTGGGCTTCCGCGCCATCGGCTCCCTCACCCCCGTCCGAAACGCCCGCGAACGCGCGGTCGCCGAGGCGGCCGTGGCCCGCCCCGACGCCGCCGCCCGCGGCTACAAGCTGGTCACCGCCGCCGAGGCCCGGGAGATCAACCCCGCCCTGCGCGGGGCCTTCGAGGCCGCCCTGTGGTGCGAGCGCGACGCGGCCGTCGAACCGCGCACCGCCCAGCTCCACCTGCGCGAGGCCCTCAGGGCGTCGGGCCGCTACACCTTCCTCGCCGGACGCGAGGTCCGCGAGGTGACCGGCCCCGCCGCCGTCCGCGACGACCACGGTGACGTCCACCGCGGCGACGCCGTCGTCCTCGCCACCGGCGCCTGGCTGTCCGGCCTGGTCCGGGAACTCGTCCCCGACCTGCCCGTGCGCCGCGTCCGCCTCCAGATGATGCAGACCGCCCCGCTCGGCGAGAAGCTCACCACCTCCGTCGCGGACGCCGACAGCTTCCGCTACTACCCCGCCTACAAGTCCCCGGCCCTCGACGCGCTCAACGCCGAGCAGGACCAGGCGCCGGTCGCCGCCGCGCACAAGATGCAGCTGCTGATGGTCCAGCGCCTGGACGGCGGACTGACCATCGGCGACACCCACGAGTACGAGCACCCGTTCGCGTTCGACACCCTCGAAGACCCCTACGAGCACCTCACCGGGGTCGTCGAGGCCTTCCTGGGCCGCCCGCTGCCGAAGATCAGGCACCGCTGGGCAGGCGTGTACGCGCAGTGCACCGACACCACCCGGGTCGTCCACCGCCAGCAGGTGGGCGACGGCGTCTGGCTGGTGACCGGACCCGGCGGCCGCGGCATGACCTGCTCGCCCGCCATAGCCGAGACCACCGCTAACGAACTGGGCTGGTGAACACCATGACCGACCGCGACACCCACACGCACCACAAGCTGGTCGTCCTCGACATGGCCGGCACGACCGTCGCCGACGGCGGCCTCGTCGAGCGCGCCTTCGAGCGCGCCGCCGAACGCCTCGGCGTCGAGCCCGGCAGCGCCGACCACGCCGCGAAGCTCCAGTACGTCCGCGACACCATGGGCGAGTCCAAGATCTCCGTCTTCCGCCACCTCTTCGGTACGGAGGAACTCGCCCAGAGCGCCAACTCCGCCTTCGAGCAGGCCTACGGGGAGCTCGTCGACGGCGGCCTGATCGCCCCCATCCCCGGAGCCCGCGAGGCCATCGAGAAGCTCCGCGCCGACGGCCGCACCGTCGTCCTGACCACCGGCTTCGCCCGCGTCACCCAGGACGCCATCCTCGACGCCCTCGGCTGGCAGGGCCTGGCCGACCTCACCCTGTGCCCCGCCGACGCGGGCGGCCGCGGCCGCCCCTACCCCGACATGGTGCTGGCCGCGTTCCTGCGCACCGGCGCGGTGGCCGACGTACGGGAGGTGGCCGTCGCCGGAGACACGGCGTACGACATGCTCAGCGGCCGCCGCGCCGGAGCGGGCATCGTGGCCGGCGTCCTGACCGGCGCCCACGACCGCGCCGCGCTCGACGACCACGGCGCCACCCACGTCCTCGGCTCGATCGCCGAACTCCCGCGGCTCCTCAACGACGCGGAGCCGGTGTGAGCGGCATCCGCTTCGACTCCGTCTCGGTCGCCTACCACGGCAACACCGTCCTGGACTCCCTCGACCTGACCGTCGAGCCCGGCGAGGTCATGGCGCTGCTGGGCCCCTCCGGTTCGGGCAAGACCACGGCGCTGCGCGCGGTCGCCGGCTTCGTACGGCCGGTCGCCGGGCGGGTGCTGATCGGCGGCCGGGACGTCACCGGACTCCCGCCGCACAAGCGCGGCATCGGCATGGTCGTCCAGCAGTACGCGCTCTTCCCGCACATGCGGGTGGCGGACAACGTGGCCTTCGGCCTGCGCGCCCAGAAGGCCCCGAAGGCGGAGATCCCCGCCCGGGTCGCCGAGGCGCTGGAGATGACGGGGATGGGCGCCTACGCCCGCCGCTACCCCCGCGAGCTCTCCGGCGGGCAGCAGCAGCGCGTGGCCATCGCCCGCGCGCTCGCCATCCGCCCCGGGGTCCTCCTGCTCGACGAGCCCCTCTCGGCGCTGGACGCGCAACTGCGCTCCGGGATGCTGGCCGAACTGGCCCGGCTGCACCGCGAGCTGCCCGAGGTCTCCATCCTCTACGTCACCCACGACCAGGTCGAGGCGCTGACCCTGGCCGACCGGATCGCCGTGATGGACAAGGCCCGGCTGCAGGACTGCGGCACCCCGCAGCAGCTCTACCGGGCGCCGCGCACCGAGTTCACGGCGTCCTTCGTCGGCAACGCCAACCTGCTGCCGGTGACCGTGGCCGACGGCGGCGCGGTCTTCGCGGGACGCCCGCTGGCCCTCGACCCGGGCCGCGCGGCGGCGGGCTCCACCGCCACCCTGTGCGTACGGCCGCACCTGCTCGGGCTCGGCGAGGGGCCGAACGCCCTGCGCGGCACGATCACCGAGGTGCAGTGGCGGGGCTCGACGCACCGGCTGTACGTCGACGTCGACGGCCACCGCGTCAAGGCGGACCTGCCCGAGCTGCGCGAGACGCCGGCGCTGGGTGACGAGGTGACCCTGCACTTCGAACCGCGCGATGCCGTGCTGCTGGCCGCAGGGGTGTCCGATGCCTGAGACCACGCGGCCGACCCCCGCCCTTCCGACGCAGCCATCCTCCACCGAGCCCGGCGGGCAGGCCGGGGCCCCCTCCCGGGAGGCGGGGGGGGGGGGGCGCGGCCGCCCGGCGGGCCCCCCCGGCCCCGACGGG
>NZ_JBHWBP010000484.1:0-4545 GCF_042735575.1 Streptomyces sp. NPDC059564
GGCCGGAACCCTCCGTAGAGGGTTCCGGCCCGCCGACCTGCTACGACAAGCGATCCGGTACTAGCCGCGAAGGGCCTGGACCGCGGCGTCCAGCCGCTTGCCGAAGTCGCCGTCCGCCTGGCGGAAGTTCTCGATCGCGCGCTCGGCGATGTCGTCACGGGAGACCTTGGCGATGAAGCCGGACAGGTTCTCGATCAGACGGGACTTCTCGTCCTGCGACATCAGCCGGTAGAGGTCGCCGGCCTGCACGAAGTCGGTGTCCTCGGAGTGCGACGGGGTGGCGTGGCTGCCCGTGCCGCCGGTGAGGGCGGAGGACTGCCACAGCGGGCGGTCCGTCTGGACGGGGCCGCCGAAGCTGTTCGGCTCGTAGTTCTTCGCGCCCTTGTGGCGGCCGTCGTACAGGAAGCCGTCACGGGAGTTGGTGCGCGCCTCGGTGGCGTGCGGGCGGTTCACCGGCAGGTGGTCGGCGTTGATGCCGACGCGGTAGCGGTGGGCGTCGCCGTACGCGAAGAGACGGCCCTGGAGCATCTTGTCCGGGGAGGGACCGATGCCGGGGACGAAGTGGGCCGGGCTGAAGATGGACTGCTCGACCTCGGCGAAGACGTTCTCCGGGTTGCGGTTGAGCTCCAGCGTGCCGATCTCGATCGGCGGGTAGTCCTCGTGCGGCCACACCTTGGTGAGGTCGAACGGGTTGAAGCGGTACTGGGCCGCGTCGGCCGCCGGCATGATCTGGACCTGCACGGTCCAGCTCGGGAACTCGCCGCGCTCGATGGACTCGCGGAGGTCGCGCTGGTGCGAGTCGGGGTCCTCGCCGGCGAGGGCGTTGGCCTCGGCCTGGGTGAGGTTCTTGATGCCCTGGTCGGTCTTGAAGTGGTACTTGACCCAGAAGACCTCGCCGGCCTCGTTGTTCCACTGGAACGTGTGCGAGCCGTAGCCGTTCATGTGGCGGTAGGACGCCGGGATGCCGCGGTCGCCGAACAGCCAGGTCACCTGGTGGGTGGACTCGGGCGACAGACCCCAGAAGTCCCAGACGTTGTCCGCCTCCTGCGAGCCCGTGTACGGGTCGCGCTTCTGGGTGTGGATGAAGTCGGGGAACTTGATGGCGTCCCGGATGAAGAAGACCGGGGTGTTGTTGCCGACGAGGTCGTAGTTGCCCTCTTCGGTGTAGAACTTCAGCGCCCAGCCGCGCGGGTCACGGCGGGCGTCCGCGCCGCCGAGGCTGTCGGCGACGGTCGAGAAGCGCAGGAAGGTCTCGGTCTGCTTGCCGACCTCGGAGAGGAACTTCGCCCGGGTCCACTGCGACACGTCACGGGTGACGGTGAAGGTGCCGTACGCACCGGCGCCGCGGGCGTGCACCACGCGCTCCGGTATGCGCTCACGGTTGAAGTGGGCGAGCTTCTCCATGAGCAGCTGGTCCTGGACGAGAACCGGCCCGCCGACGCCGGCCGTCTCACTGTTCTGGTTGTCGGCGACCGGAGCCCCGGCCTCCGTGGTGAGCGGTCCCTGCTGCGTCACGTGCGCCTCCTGCGTCATTCCTGCAAGTCCTGTCCTTGGCGTTTGCCGTATCCGATCCTACAATGGACTTTGTCTAAGTCAAGTAAGCATCCAAGTCCACACCGGTTCGGGATCTGCACCGAATCCCCACTGTTAGGCTGGCTTGTATGAGTGACCTGCTGGAACGACTTCGCGGACGCGGCTGGCGCATGACGGCGCAGCGGCGCGTCGTGGCCGAAGTACTCGACGGTGACCACGTTCACCTGACGGCCGACGAAGTCCACGCCCGTGCCGTGACCAAACTTCCCGAGATCTCTCGGGCGACGGTCTACAACACCCTGGGCGAGCTCGTCACGCTCGGCGAGGTCCTGGAAGTCTCCACGGACCGGCGGGCCAAGCGGTACGACCCGAACGCCCACCGCCCCCACCAGCACCTGGTCTGCGCCCAGTGCGGCGCCATCCGCGACGTCCACCCGGCGGGCGACCCGCTGGCCGACCTGCCCGACGGCGAGCGCTTCGGCTTCGTGGTCTCGGCGGTCGAGGTGACGTACCGCGGACTGTGCCCGGGCTGCGCGGGCGTCTGACGGAACACCCGGCGGGACGGGAACAGGAACACCAAAGGCCGGGGGCTCGCGCCCCCGGCCTTTTCGCCGCCCTGTTCACGCTTCACGCTTCACGCTTCACACTTCGCACGCTGAAACGACTCGAGGCCCGGATCCATGGGATCCGGGCCTCGGGCCTTCAGTAGCGGGGACAGGATTTGAACCTGCGACCTCTGGGTTATGAGCCCAGCGAGCTACCGAGCTGCTCCACCCCGCGTCGGTAAACACGACTGTACGTGAGGCTGCCCGGCAGATGCAAATCAGTTAACCGGCAGCTGTCACGGGGCTCAGGCGGAGAGCTCCTCCGCCAGCGCGTCGCGCAGCCGGGCGGCGCGCTCCGAGACCTCCGCCGGGCCCAGCTCCATGGCCCGCACGCACCACTTCTGCCCCTCCGACAGGTCCCCGTGGCGGGCCGCCAGCAGCCCGAGCCGCAGCGCGGCCCGGCCGTGCCCGGCCACCGCGGCGCGGGTCCACCACAGGGCCGCCTCGGGCTCGTTGCCCTCGCGGGCCAGCAGCAGCCCGAGGTTGAAGGCGCCGTTGCGGGAACCGGCCTCCGCCGCCTCCCGGTACCACCGCGCGGCCACCGCCAGGTCGCCCCGGGCCGCGGCCAGCATCCCGACCCGGACCTGCGCCCGCCGGTGGCCCTGCTCGGCGGCACGCTCGTACCACTCCTCGCTCTCGGTCCGCGCGACCCCGCCGGCGGGCTCGCCCAGCGCCACCGGCTCCGGGGGCGGGGCCAGCGACTCCAGCAGCGAGGCCAGCCGGAACGCCGCCTCGGCGCTGCCGCCGCCCGCCGCGCACCGCAGGTGCCGCTCGGCGGCCCGCTCGGCGCCGTCGCGCACCAGGGCGATGCCGACCTGGAGCGCGGCGTCGGTGTGCCCGGCCGCGGCGGCGCGCTCGTACCACTTCAGCGCGGTGCGGTCCTCGTCGCGGCTGGCGAAGAGGATCCCGAGGTTGAAGGCGGCGTCCACGCTGCCGGCCTCCGCCGCCTTCGAGAACCACGGCTCGGCGCCGGCCGCGTCGCCGCCCTGCAGGAGCAGGATCGCGAGCGCGTTGGCGGCCTCGCGGTGGCCCGCGTAGGCCGCCCGGCGGTACCACTGCTCGGCCTGCGCGGTCCGCTCCTGCGCGGCGCACAGCAGCGCGAGGTTGTACGCCCCGTTCTGGTCGCCCGCGTCCATCGCGGCCCGGTACCACTTCTCGGCCGTCTGGGTCTCGCCCCGGGCGGCGTGCAGCGCGCCCAGGGCGTTCGCCGCGTTCCCGTCGCCGTCCTGGGCGGCCCGCAGCCACCACGAGGCCGCGCTCTCCTCGTCCCCGGCGTCGCGCAGCAGGAAGCCGAGCGCGCACGCCGCCCGGGCCTCGCCCTGCTTCGCCGAGCTGAGGTACCAGCGCCCGGCCTCCTTGAGCTCGCCGCGCGCCTCCAGCAGGGCGCCCAGGTGCAGCCCGGCGCGCCGGTGCCCGCGCGCGGCGGCCTGCCGGTACCACTGCTCGGCCTCGGCGGGGTCCCCCTTGCGCAGGTGCCGCGCCAGGCGGTACGCCGCCTCGCGGTGCCCCTGTTCGGCCGCCGCCCGGAACCAGCGTTCGACGCCCCGGTCCCCCCGGTGCTCCAGCAGGTCGGCCAGCCCGTACGCCCCCAGGGCATGGCCGGATTCCGCCGCCTGGCGCAGCCAGTACTCGGCGGCGGGCTCGTCCCCGCGCTCGCGGTAGTGACGGCCCAGGGCGTGCGCGGCCGGAGCGGATCCGGCGACGGCGGCGACGCGCCACCAGCCGGCGGCCTCGTCGGGGTAGCCGCGCTGGTGCAGGAGGACGCCGAGGTTGTTCGCGGCGGCCCGGTCCCCTTCACCGGTGGCTCCGCGCAGGTAGGGCTCGGCCCCGGCCAGGTCGCCACGGCGCAGCAGGAGCGCGCCGAGCACGCTCATGGCCCCGGGGTCGCCCTTGTCGGCGGCCACCCGGTGGCGCGCCTCCAGCTCGGCGTCGGTGGCCCCTTCGGCCTCTCCGAAGGCTTCTTCCGCGAACACCGCATCGGTCAGTGCGGTCTGCGCGTTGACAGCCTGAGCCGCCTCAGCGTACTCCGTACCCGACTCGGCCTCCGCCCTCACAAACCGCCCTGTCTCCAGCAGAGTTGACCTGTCCCCCATAAATCCCATCGTCGCATCACCTGCTACCCGCGTACACCTGGTATGTCGCAGCCAGTGAGGTCACTACAGCGTTTTGTCGACATGCCCACAGAGAGACAAGTCAAACACGCTCACACCCCAACTCACCCGCCCCAGTGACCCCGTGTCTCCCGGCTTCCTCTCCGGTTCCCTCTTCCGGACATGACGAAGGCCCGGATCCCATTGGATCCGGGCCTTCGTCTTCAGTAGCGGGGACAGGATTTGAACCTGCGACCTCTGGGTTATGAGCCCAGCGAGCTACCGAGCTGCTCCACCCCGCGTCGGTGAAACCACAG
>NZ_JBHWBP010000485.1:0-4491 GCF_042735575.1 Streptomyces sp. NPDC059564
CCGGGGCCTTGATCGAGCGCTGGGCAGGCCTTGCACCTGCATTCCCCCACGGGAAGTGGGGTGTCTTTCCTTGGACCACCAACGCCGGTCCCACCGCCGTGACTCACGGCCGCGAGAACAAGATCAATCTAACATATCGCGGCGACCATCGTCATCCGCCGCTGCCTCGCCAGATGTTGTCGAAGGCGGCGTCCTCGATGGCGCGCCGCTGCCGTACGGAACCCAGTTCCACCACCGCGTCGTTGACGGCGGCCAGCACGGTCGCCACGGCGTCGTCGGCCACGTCCGGCGCGTCCTCGGCCGGCTTGCCGCGGACCCCGAGGGCCTCCGCGAGGAGCGCGAGGACGGGCTCGTCCGCCGACCAGCGGTCCGTCGCCCGCCGGCGGGCGGGCGTATCGGCCGGCGCCAGCCGGCCGGCCTGGAAGGAGATCCCGCGCCGGCGTTCCCGTACGAGGTCCCCGTCCGCCTCCAGGGCGGCCCGGTAGGCCTCGGCCAGTCCGCGGCCCCTGCGCCACAGCCAGTCCTCGACCGACTCGTGGGGCGCCTCCCGGACGAGCGCGTCGGCCGCCTCGCCGAGCAGGCGGTCGGCCGGTTCCGGCCGGGGTCCCGGAACGATCCGGTCGCCGTCGAGCCCGACGGCCCCGGCCGCGAGGAGGTCGATCAGCTCGGCGCCCGCGAGCGCCAGCGACAGCTCGCCCTGTTCGACAGGGCGATCGGGCGCCGTGTCCATGGTGACGATCAGCAAGTCCCGCGGTGTCGTCATGAAGGTTCCACGTCCCGTCCGTCCACAGCGAATGCGTCCTGAGCAGCGGCCCGGCGGCCGGTGCGGCTCCGGAGGGCCGGGCCCGTCGGGCCCTGCCCGCACGAGCTTACGGAGCGACGGCGGCGGGTGCAGCTGTTTCACCTCCGGTCGGCGTCACCGTAAGGACCTCGTCACCACTCTCACTCCCTCCCGCCGAAAGGATCTTGGATCCGGCCGATGACCGGAGCGTTCCGGCCACCGGGCGGTCGGAGCGCATGGCGCGGTCCCGGCCGGGGCAAGGCTGATCGCCGTGCGGAGGCCGACGGCCATCGCCACCGGCGGAGCGGCCACGGGAGTACGGGACCACGGGTCCCACGGGTCCGCGTACGGATGCCGGTGCAGGCAGGCGAGAACGCGAGGCGGCATGCGCGATGTTGAGGACGGCGAGATCGAGGAGTTCCTCGGTCTCTCCAGCCGTCTGACCGGCTTCGGCCCCGACGAACTGCGCGAGGGCGCACCGGCGGCCGAGCTCCTGGCCGTGCTCCTGGAGCAGGTCGGCGCCCACACCTACCGGCGGCTGGTCGCCGAACCCGACGCGCCCGACGCGGGAATCCGGGCGGCCGCCGAGGTCCTGATCCACCTCTGGTACACCGGCAGCCGGTCCGCATCGCCCGGCGGCGGCGAGCCGTTCGTGGTGTCGCCGCGGGCCCATGCCGGGGCCCTGGTGTGGCGGGCCGTCGGCGTACCCGCACCGGGGACCTCCGCGCCGGGCTTCGGGAGCTGGTCCCGGCCGACGCACGTCGGCGGCAGCGCGACGGAGCCCCGGCGATGACGGGAGCGGACCGGTACGACGTGATCATCGTCGGGGGCGGCATCGCCGGCTCCCTCGTCGCCCGGCACCTGGGCGATCTCGGCCGCCGCGTCCTGGTCCTGGAGGCCGGTGTCCGCGCGAGCGACCCGGAGCAGGGGGACCGCGAGGCGCTGCACCGGTTCCTGACGGCCTCGGCGAAGGTGCCAGGCTCTCCCTACGCCGCGCAGGACGCCGCTCCGTGGCCCGAGGTCACCGACCTGGCGGGCACCGAGGACGGCTACCGCGCCGACGGATACCTCCTCCAGCGCGGCGAGCTCCCGTACGCGAGCGGGTACGTACGGGTGAACGGCGGCACCGGCAACGTGTGGACCGGGCTCACCCCGCGCATGCTGCCGGAGGACTTCGACACCGAACGGTTCGGCTACGGCCGCAGCTGGCCCCTCACCTACGCGGACCTCGAACCGCACTACCGCGCGGCCGAGCACGCGATCGGCGTGTCGGCCGACGTGGACGAGCAGCGCGCCGGGGTGGGCCTGCCGTTTCCCGAGGACTACGTCTTTCCGATGCGGGCCCTCCCCCGCAGCCGCGTCGACGAGGTGCTGGCCGGGCGGCTGGACGGCCGCCGCGTCGCGGAGCCGGGCGTCGCGGAACCGGTGGAGCTGCGCGTGGTGGGCACCCCGCAGGGACGCAACGGCGTACCCGACTCCCGGTACGGGGGCGGGGCGGGCTACGTGCCCGTCGGCGCGGGCGGCCGCCCCGACCCGGGCAGTCGCTGCGTGGGCAGCGCGACCTGCATCCCGCACTGCCCCTCGCACGCCAAGTACACGCCCCTGAAGACCCAGGCCCGGTGGGGCCCCACGGTCACGCTCCGGGACCGGGCCGTGGTCAGCCGGGTCCTCGTCGCTCCGGGGGGCCGGGCCACCGGGGTCGAGTACCTGGCGTACGGGCAGGACGGCGCAACGCGGACCGGCGCGGGAGCCGTGAGCGGCCACACGGTGCACGCCGACGTGGTGGTGCTGGCCGCGCACGCGATCGAGAACGCCAAACTGCTGCTCCTGTCCGGGCTGGCCGGCCGCAGCGGGCAGGTGGGACGCAACCTGATGGACCATCCGGTGCTGCTGACCTGGGGGCTGCTGCCCGAGCGGGTCGGCCCGTACCGGGGGCCGGGTTCCACCTCGGGCCTCGAAGGGTTCCGGGCCGGTCCGGCGCGCCGGCGGCGCGCGCCGTTCAGGATCGAGATCGGCAACTGGGGCTGGCTGTGGGCCAAGGGCCCGGTCGACACGGACGTCGCCGAGCTCGTCCGCGGGGCCGGACCGGACCGTCCGGGGCTGCGGGGCGCCGCCCTGCGCGAGGCGCTGGCCGACCGCGTCGGACGGCAGTTCGCCCTCCAGTTCGAGATGGAGCAGAGTGCCGACCCCGCCAACCGGGTCACGATCGACCCCGGTCGCCGCGACCGGCTCGGCCTGCCGCGCCCGGTGGTGACGTACGGCCTCTCCCCGCACGTGAAGGACGGGATCGTGGCGGCCAAGGCGGTCTCCGACGAGATCTTCGCGCTGCTCGGCGCCGAGGACCACACCTCCTTCGAGGCGGCGGGCTGGCCCGGCCGTTTCGAACACCGGGGCCGTACGTACGGCTACCGCGGCGCGGGCCATGCCGCCGGGACCCACATCATGGGCACCGGCCCGGACACGTCGGTCGTCGACCAGTGGCAGCGCTGCTGGGACCACCCCGGGCTGTACGCGGTGGGCTGCGGCAGCATGCCGTCGGTGGCGACCTCCAACCCGACGCTGACCATGGCCGCGCTGGCGCTGCGCAGCGCGGAGCGGATCGAGGCCGACCTGGCCGAACGCGACCGGCCGGTGACCCTGACCTCGGCCCGGACCACCCGAACCGTCCCCGGCAGCCGTCCCGTCCGACCCACCCGAACCTCCGGAGCCGCCTCGTGAGCCCCTTGCCCCTGCCGCCCGTCGCGGCCCCGTACCAACTCCCCTTCCACTACGGGGCGCTCCACACCATCGGCCTGGACCACCTCGTCGACCCCGATCCGGTGCGGGAGGTCCTGGCGAAGCACCATCCGGCCCTGACCGCCGCGGACTTCGACGGCAGGTGCCTGGTCTCGCTCAACTACCAGCTGTACTTCGCCCAGTACGGGTTCGGCGGCGGCATCACCCAGGAGATCGAGGTCAACATCGTCGCGTACCCCACGGCGTCGGCGCACCGGCTGCCGGAGGTGGACTACCGGCAGTACGCGCAGGGTTACGACCAGACCAGGCTGCTCGGCATCGCCCGCATCCACGTGCTGTGCGACAACGCGCTGGCCATCGACGCCGGACGCCGGCTGTACGCGGAACCGAAGTACCCCGGCTGGTTCGAGGTGGAGATGCCCTCGCTCAACGGCCCGGCCGGCGACACCTGGAACGTGCGCTGCCTGGCGGCCGAGGCCGCGGAGGACGGCGGCATCGCCCGCCGGGACACCGCGTTGTTCTCGTTCCGCGCCGAGCTGGACGGGCTCGCCCCCGTCCCATCGAACAACGCGCCGATCACCGGCTACGGGACCGACGCGGCGGGCCTCGCGCTCGCCGGTCCGATGAACGTGTACCAGCCGTACCGGTGGTACGACCTCGACGGCCCGGCGTCCGGCCGGGCGCGGCTGACCGTGCACGACGCGACCAGCGATGTCGGCGAGCACCTGCTCCGCCTGGTCGGCGACGCGCCCGCGGCCGGGGCCTGGACCTTCCAGTCCCCGCCCGTCGCCGCGCACAACCGCCCGTACTACCTGGCCTGAGGCCGAGCGAGAGGAGCGAACCGGATGACCCTTCCGGCCGACCGCGTCGATGCCGCCCTGCGCCTCCTGGAGGACGCGGGCGCCGCGTCCGCCGAGCATCCCGGCGGCACGCTCGGCGCCCACCTGCTACGGGTGCAGCGGCGGCTAGGACGC
>NZ_JBHWBP010000486.1:0-4489 GCF_042735575.1 Streptomyces sp. NPDC059564
CCGCCCCGCGCGCCCACCCCCCCGCCCCCCGCACGGCCCCACACCCCCCCGCCCCGCCCCCTGGACCCCCCCCCCGCCCCCCCCCGGCCCGGGGGGGCCGGGGGGCCGCGAGGCCCCCGGACCCCCCTGGATTTCCGGGCGGTGTGACACGGGAACGTCACACTTTCAGTCACACCGCCCGGAGCACGCAGTACCGCACCGCTCGCGGTCCTCGTCACCCCGGCAGTACCCCTGCCGAAAACCCCCACGTAGTACCAGCGGTCACCACCGCACTACCCGCAGTACACGCAGTGCACATTTTGCGTCGCCTCGGGCCGTCACCCCGGGTCGTGCAGCCAAACGGAATTTCCCAAATCCCGCGTCTCCAATCTTTATGCGGGTGCCCCTTTGAACCTTGGGAGTTAGGCACCATGACCCAGTCATCAGTGGAGTCCAAGACCACAGCGGAAGAGGCCGGCGACGGCTCTCTGAACCCCGCCGGGAGATCTTGGCTCGACCGGTACTTTCACATAACGCACAGAGGGTCCAACGTCGGCAACGAGGTCCGTGGCGGTATCACGACCTTCATGGCGATGGCGTACATCCTCCTGCTCAACCCGCTCCTCCTCTCCGGCAAGGACGTCGCCGGAGACACCATGAGCCAGAAGGCGCTGATCACCGCCACGGCCTTCGCCGCGGCGCTGACCACCCTGCTCATGGGCTTCATCGGCAAGGTCCCGCTGGCGCTGGCCGCCGGCCTCTCCGTCTCCGGAGTGCTGTCCTCGCAGGTGGCGCCGCAGATGACCTGGCCGCAGGCCATGGGCATGTGCGTGATGTACGGCATCGTGATCTGTCTCCTGGTCGTCACCGGCCTCCGAGAGATGATCATGAATGCGATCCCCCTCGCGCTCAAGCACGCCATCACCATGGGCATCGGCCTCTTCGTCGCCCTGATCGGCCTCGTCAAGGCCGGCTTCGTCGGCAAGGGCTCCGAGTTCGGTCCCCCGGTCCAGCTCGGCTCCGTCGGCGAGCTCGCCGGCTGGCCCGTCCTGCTCTTCTGCGTCACCCTGCTGACGATCTTCATGCTCCAGGCCCGCAAGGTCCGCGGCGCGATCCTCATCGGCATCGTCGGCGGCACCGTCCTCGCGGCCATCCTGAACGCCGTCGCGGACATCGACCCGAAGGCCTGGAAGAGCGGCGCGCCGGAGCTCAGCGGCTCGGCCATCTCGATGCCCGACTTCTCGCTCTTCGGAAAGGTCGAGTTCGGCGGCTGGGGCGACGTCGGCTTCATGACGATCGGCATGATCGTCTTCACGCTGGTGCTCGCCGGCTTCTTCGACGCGATGGCCACCATCATCGGCGTCGGCACCGAGGCCAAGCTCGCCGACGACCAGGGCCGGATGCCGGGCCTGTCCAAGGCGCTGTTCATCGACGGTGCCGGTGGCGCCATCGGTGGCATCGCGGGCGGCTCCGGCCAGACCGTGTTCGTCGAGTCCGCCACCGGCGTCGGCGAGGGCGCCCGCACGGGCCTCGCCTCCGTCGTCACCGGCCTCTTCTTCGCCGCCTGCCTCTTCTTCACCCCGATCACGCAGATCGTCCCCAGCGAGGTCGCCTCCGCGGCCCTGGTGGTCATCGGCGCGATGATGATGCAGAACGCCCGCCACGTGGACTGGGCCGACAGCGCGACCTCCATCCCGGTCTTCCTGACCGTGGTGATCATGCCCTTCACCTACTCGATCACCCCCGGCGTGGCCGCCGGTGTGATCTCGTACGTGGCGATCAAGGTCGCTCAGGGCAAGGCGCGCGAGGTCGGAGCCTTCATGTGGGTCCTGACCGGGGTCTTCCTGGTCTTCTTCGCCCTCCACCCCATCGAGGCGTGGCTCGGCGTCAAGTAGGGCCGGCCATGATCCGTACCTGACCCTCCGCGCATCCGATACTGGAATCCACACCTCTCCGAGGAGGCCCGCACATGCTGGACATCGCCGAAGAACTCAACCGGTGGGTCGAGCAGGGACGAGACTTCGCCGTCGCCACCGTCGTGGCGGTCGGCGGGAGCGCGCCCCGGCAGCCGGGAGCGGCGCTCGCCGTCGACGGCGAGGGCACGGCCATCGGCTCGGTGTCCGGCGGATGCGTGGAGGGCGCGGTGTACGAGCTGTGCCGCCAGGCGCTCGAAGACGGCGAGACCGTCCAGGAGCGCTTCGGCTACAGCGACGACGATGCCTTCGCCGTGGGCCTGACCTGCGGCGGAATCATCGACATCCTCGTCACCCCGGTCCCGGTGGGCTCCCCGCAGCGGGAGGTGCTGGCGCTCGCGCTGGCCGCCGCCGCGCACGGGGAGACGGCGGCCGTGGCACGGATCGCCACGGGCCCGGCCGAGCTGATGGGCCGCGCGGTGGTCGTCCGCGGCGACGGCACCTTCGAAGGGGGCTTCGGCGGACACCCCGAGCTGGACCGCGCCATCGCCGAGGAGGCCCGCGCCATGCTCGACGCCGGGCGCACCGGCGTGGTGGAGATGGGCGCCGACGGCCGGCTGTGCGGGGAGCCGCTCAAGGTGCTCGTCGAGTCCAGCGTCCCGCCCCCGCGGATGATCGTCTTCGGCGCCATCGACTTCGCCTCCGCCCTGGTGCGGATCGGCAAGTTCCTCGGCTACCGGGTCACGCTGTGTGACGCCCGGCCCGTCTTCGCCACGAAGAACCGTTTCCCCGAGGCGGACGAGATCGTGGTCGACTGGCCCCACCGCTACCTGCAGGCCGAGGCCGAATCCGGTGGGGTCGACGCCCGGACCGTCCTGTGCGTCCTGACCCACGACGCCAAGTTCGACGTACCGCTCCTCGAACTGGCCCTGAGGCTCCCCGTCGCCTACGTCGGCGCCATGGGCTCCCGCCGCACCCACGAGGACCGCAACAAGCGGCTCCGCGAGGTGGGCGTGACCGAGCTCGAACTGGCCCGCCTGCGCTCCCCGATCGGCCTGGACCTCGGCGCCCGCTCCCCGGAGGAGACCGCGCTGTCCATCGCCGCCGAGATCGTCGCGAACCGCCGCGGCGGCACCGGCGTGGCCCTGACCGGCGCACACATACCGATCCACCCGGACGCCTCGAAGGCGGCTCTCAGCCGGATCGGGTCCGTCGCTTGAAGCGGTGACCGAAGCTGAACGAAGGGCGCACCCCGTGAGGGTTGCGCCCTTTCGTCGTCCCGTCTATTTTACCGGCCGGTAACAGCGCTTCCTGACAACGGAGTTGAGCGGATGTCCCGGACCGTACGCACCGCCCGCACCCCCTTGCGCCTGCTCCTCGCCGTCTGCGCGCTGGCCGCGGGCACGCTCGCGGCGGGCCCCGCGCCGAGCGCCGCCGCCGACCTGCGCGAGGTGCTCTTCGTCGGCAACAACTGGGACGGCACCGCCGACGTCCTCGCCTCGACCGGCGACCTCGCCGGGATCGGCCGGATCAACGTGATCCCCGACAAGGAGGAACGCCTGCGGGAGATCTACCTCAACCCCGTCAAGCTCGGTTTCTTCCTCGGGATACGGGCCGGCGCCGGCGAGGGCCACGACCAGTTCGCGGACGACATGTACACCACCCCCGACGGCTCCGCGGTCGTGGTCTCCCGCCCCAGCTTCGCCGACGTCGTCTCCCTCGACGTCCGCTCCGGCCGGATCAACTGGCGCTTCCCGGTCGCCGGCTTCCGCGCCGACCACATGGCGGTCTCGCCCGACGGCACCCGCGTCGCCGTCTCCGCCTCGACCGCCAACACCGTGCACGTCCTCGACATCGCCACCGGCCGTCAGACCGGCTCCTTCGCCACCGGCGACAAACCGCACGAGAACACCTTCTCCCGCGACGGCCGCTTCCTGTGGAACAGTTCCATCGGGGACGTCACCTCCGCCCTCGACGCACCCTGGCTGGACTGGACGAAGGGCGACCGGAAGATCACCGTCGTCGACGCGCAGACCTTCCGTACGGTCCGGGTCATCGACATGCGCCAGCGCCTCGACGCCTTCGGGCGCTCCGACCTCTCCGACGCCGTCCGGCCGATGTCCTTCAGCCCCGACGAGTCGAAGCTCTACTTCCAGGTGTCGTTCTTCAACGGCGTCGTCGAATACGACGTGGCCACCGACCGGATCACCCGTATCAAGGAACTCCCGGCCAACCCCGCCACCAGCACCGACCGCACCACCTGGGTCAACGACTCCCGCCACCACGGCCTGTCGATGAGCCCCGACGGCACGAAGCTGTGCGTCGCCGGGACCATGGACGACTACGCGACCGTCGTGGACCGGGCCACCCTCGCCCAGGGGCCCCTGGTCCCGGCCGACAAGCCCTACTGGGCCACGGTCGACGGGGACGGCACGGCCTGCGTGATCTCCGAGAGCGGCGCGGACCGGGTCACCGCCATCGACTTCGCCACCGGCGCCAAGCGGGTCTCCGTCCCCGTCGGCGACCACCCCCAGCGGGTCCGCCTCGGCCACGTCCCGGCCGGCTGGAGCGGGCCGGCCGCCCACTGACCGACACGG
>NZ_JBHWBP010000487.1:0-4473 GCF_042735575.1 Streptomyces sp. NPDC059564
CCTCCCAGCGGTAGCTGGGGGCTTTTGACGCGCGGGGGTCCGGGGGCGGAGCCCCCGCAACCTAGCCGCGCTGTGCGTGCCGGAGGGCCGGAGGGGTGCTCCGGGGGCGGGCCGCCGGCCCCGGAGCCTGGTTACCGCCCGGCCAGGGCTTACGCGTCGGGGCGGACCACGGCCTTGATCGGCATCGAGCCCGCGCCCGCCATCGTGACGTTGCGCCCGGGCCGCGGGGCGTGGACCATCGCGCCGTCGCCCACGTACATGCCGACATGGCTCGCGTCGTCGAAGTAGATGATCAGATCGCCGGGCCGCATGTCCTTCAGCGCCACCTTCGGCAGCAGCCGCAGCTGCTCCTGCGAGGTCCGCGGAATGCCCCGCCCGGCCGCCAGCCACGCCTGTGAGGTCAGTCCGGAGCAGTCGTACGTGTTCGGCCCCACCGCCCCCCACTCGTACGGCTTGCCCATCTGCGCGGTGGCGAACTGCACGGCCCGCTTGCCGGCCTCCGTCGCCGAGCCGCTGACGTCCTTCATCGCGCCCGACGACAGCCACGCCGTCTGCGCCTTGTACTGGGCTTCCTGCTCCAGCTGGATCAGCCGGGCCTTCTCCTCGGCCTCCAGCCTGTTCTCCAGGGCCTCCGCCGCCTTGATCTTGTCCTCGATCTCCTTCTTGGCGGCTTCCTGCTTGACCCGGTTCTCCTCCATCTTCTGCCAGAGCGCGCCCGCGTCCTTCGCGTACTGCACCAAGTCGCCCTGGGTCCGGTTCAGTTCGGCCAGCAGGTCCGTCGTGGCCTTCTCGCCCTGCCGCAGCCGGCCCGCCCCGTCGAGGTACGCGGACGGGCTGTCGCTCAGCGCCAGCGCGGCGCCCGGCGGCAGGCCGCCCGAGCGGTACTGGGCGCGGGCGGCGGCGCCCGCGCGGTCCTTCAGGCCGGTGATCCGGTCCTGGCCCGCCACCACCAGCTTGGCGATCTCGACGATCCGCTCGGACTGCGCCTTGGTCTCGCCCACCGCGAGGTTGTACGCGTCCGTGGCGGTGCCGGCCTGCCGGTAGAGGTCCTCGATCTCCTTGCGGACCTGCTCCAGCGACTTGCCGCCCGGCTCCGGCGCGGCCGGGGCCGCGGGACTCGACGGCGCGCCGGGAGCGGCGTACGCGCTGCCCGCCGCGAGCCCGGGGGCCGTCAGTATCGCCATCGCGCACAACAGCGCGAGAGCGGACACTCCCTGCACGCGCGACGACGCTCGCTTCGCGGTCCCCATGGCTCCCCCAGGCGCCCCGAGTCAGAACGGACATCACCCGACATCAGATCTGACTATTCATCAGTAACTTGGCACTGTCTCCGGGATGGTGCCACGACTCGGTGAATTCCAACACCCTCCGGATGCCGCCCCCGATCATGACCGCCCACGTATCGGCCACCCCTGACGACTCAACGGACACCCCCGGCAACCGGTTCCCCGCAGCGCGACTTTCACCCCGCCGGGCGCAACGCCTCCCAGCGCACGGTCAGTTCCCCCTGCCTCCACCGCACCGGCCCGTCCGCCAACGGCCAGTCGGCCGACAGCGCCCGCGCCGTCCGGATCCACCGCTGCCGCGCCCCGTACGAGGCGTACGGGGCCGCCGCCGCCCACGCCCGGTCGAAGTCCCGCAGGAACGCGTGCACCGGCTCGCCCGGCACGTTCCGGTGGATCAGGGCCTTCGGCAGCCGCTCCGCCAGGTCCGAGGGCCGCTCCAGGGAGCCCAGCCGGGTCGCGAAGGTCACCGTCCGCGGCCCCTCCGGCCCCAGCGCCACCCACACGTGCCGCCGCCCGATCTCGTCGCAGGTCCCCTCCACCAGCAGCCCGCCCGGGGCCAGCCGGGCGCAGAGCCGCTGCCACACCTGCGCGACCTGCTCCTCGTCGTACTGGCGCAATACGTTCGCCGCCCGGATCAGCGCCGGCCGCTCCCCGCCGTCCAGCGG
The DNA here is from genome assembly GCF_042735575.1 of Streptomyces sp. NPDC059564. Lineage (NCBI taxonomy): Bacteria > Bacillati > Actinomycetota > Actinomycetes > Kitasatosporales > Streptomycetaceae > Streptomyces > Streptomyces sp. NPDC059564. The sequence continues at coordinate 1,952 of NZ_JBHWBP010000487.1, forward strand.
CACCTCGAAGCCCCCGTGGCGGAAACTCAGCCCCTCCCGCTCGTACGGCTTCGCCCCCGCCACCCGCGCCGGCTCGATCTCGATGCCGACCACCCGCACCCCCGGCGCCGCCTTCCGCAGCCGCGCCAGCAGCTCCACCGCCGTCCAGGGCGCGGCCCCGTACCCGAGGTCCACCGCCACCGGCGCGTCCGCACGGCGCAGCGCCGCCCCGTGCGAGGCGGCGATCCAGCGGTCCATGCGCCGCAGCCGGTTCGGGTTCGTGGTCCCGCGCGTCACGGTGCCGACAGGGCGCTTCGGGGGCGGCGGAGTGCTGCGGGAGACCATGGGCCGAGCGTATGCCGAGCGCCCCGGCAGGATAAAAAACCGGCAAACCGATCAGGAAGTTCCGGCCCCCCGGAATGCGGGGGACGGCCATCCGGGTTGCACTCCTTGCAGAGCGCCGACCGCGCTCCCGCAGCCATGCCACCCGGCGTGCGCCGCGCCGCCCACCCGTCCGCGCGCGACCACAGCGACCCGATCCGAGCGAGAGGAACTGCTCCCTTGAGCCAGTACGTGTCCCGTCTCGGCGGCAGCATCAGCGGCCGCATCGCCGCCGCCCGCGGGCCCCGCCACGACCAGCCCCGCCTGCGCCTCCCGGCCGTCGGCCACCACCGCAAGCCGCGCCGCGTGGCCATGCTCAGCGTGCACACCTCACCGCTGCACCAGCCCGGCACCGGCGACGCCGGCGGCATGAACGTGTACATCGTCGAGCTGGCCAAGCGCCTCGCCGCGATCAACGTCGAGGTCGAGATCTTCACCCGCGCGACCACCGGCGGCCTGCCGCCCGCCGTCGAGCTCGCACCCGGCGTCCTCGTACGGCACGTCGACGCGGGCCCGTACGAAGGCCTCGCCAAGGAAGAGCTGCCCGCCCAGCTGTGCGCCTTCACCCACGGCGTCATGCAGGCCTGGGCCGGACACCGCCCCGGCTACTACGACCTCGTGCACTCCCACTACTGGCTCTCCGGCCACGTCGGCTGGCTCGCCGCCGAGCGCTGGGGCGTCCCCCTCGTCCACGCCATGCACACCATGGCCAAGGTCAAGAACGCCTCCCTCGCCGCGGGCGACCACCCCGAGCCCGCCGCCCGCGTCATCGGCGAGACCCAGATCGTCGCCGCCGCCGACCGCCTCATCGCGAACACCGCCGAAGAGGCCGACGAACTCGTACGGCACTACGAGGCCGACCCCGGCAAGGTCGCCGTCGTCCACCCCGGCGTCAACCTCGACCGCTTCACCGTCGGCGACGGCCGCGCCGCCGCCCGCGCCCGCCTCGGCCTGCCGCAGGACGCCGTGATCCCGCTCTTCGCGGGCCGCATCCAGCCCCTCAAGGCCCCCGACATCCTGCTCCGCGCCGTCGCCGAACTCGTCGACCGCGATCCCTCGCTGCGCACCCGCCTCTTCGTCCCCGTCGTCGGCGGCCCCAGCGGCAGCGGCCTCGCCAAGCCCGAAGGGCTGCAGAAGCTCGCCGCGAAGCTCGGCATCGCCGACCTCGTCCACTTCCACCCGCCGGTGCGCCAGGACGCGCTCGCCGACTGGTTCCGGGCGGCGTCCGTCCTGGTCATGCCCTCGTACAGCGAGTCCTTCGGGCTCGTCGCCATCGAGGCCCAGGCCACCGGCACGCCCGTCCTCGCCGCCTCCGTCGGCGGGCTCCCCGTCGCCGTCAACGACGGAGTGACGGGCATCCTCGTACCCGGCCACGACCCCGTGGACTACGCCCGCGAGCTGCGCCGCTTCGTGGACGAGCCCGGGCTCACGGCCCGCATGGGCGGCGAGGCCGCGCGGCACGCGCAGTTCTTCGGCTGGGACACCGCCGCCAGCGGCACGGCCGACGTGTACACCGCGGCCATGCATGATCACCGCCGTCGCGTACGCTCCCACCATGGCTGACACCGCCGCGATCATCGAGTCCACGCTGGCCGGCGCCGAGCTGGGCTGGGAGAGCCCCGAGCCGGGCAGCTACGTCGTCCAGCTCCCCGGCACCCGCAAGCTGAGCACCACCTGCTCGCTGCGGATCGGCCGCCACTCCCTCTCGGTGAACGCCTTCGTCATCCGCCACCCCGACGAGAACGAGGCGGGCGTCCACCGCTGGCTGCTGGAGCGCAACCTCAAGCTGTACGGGATGGCCTACGCCGTCGACCCGCTCGGGGACGTCTACCTCACGGCCCGCCTCCCGCTCAGCGTCATCACCCCGGACGACCTCGACCGGCTGCTGGGCACCGTCCTGGAGGCGGCGGACGGCGCCTTCAACACCCTGCTGGAACTCGGCTTCGCGAGCGCCATCCGCCGCGAGTACGAGTGGCGCGTCTCCCGCGGCGAATCCACCCGCAACCTGGACGCCTTCAAGCACCTGACGCAGCCCTCGGCCTGACCCGGGCCGACGAATCCAGCCCCGCCCGGGGGCCCCTCCCAGCGGTAGCTGGGGGAGTTTGAGGCGCGGGGTCTGGGGCGGAGCCGCAGAAGCCCCGGCGCCGCCCGGCCCGCCGGCA
>NZ_JBHWBP010000488.1:0-4468 GCF_042735575.1 Streptomyces sp. NPDC059564
GATCCTGCTCACCGAGGCCGGGCTCGGGGTGCTCGCCCTGGTGCTGCTGGTGAACGCGCTGCTGCCGCACCCGCTGCTGTGGCCGCTGTACGTGGTGGCCGCCGGGGTGTCGGCGCTGACCGGGCTCCAGCGGCCCGCGCTGGACTCGCTGATGGCCCGGATCGTGCCGCACGACCAGCTGAGCGCCGCCGCCGCGCTCAACGCACTGCGCTACCAGGTCGGGGCGATCGCCGGACCGTCGCTGGCGGGCGTGGTCGTCGCGTACGCCGGGTACGCGCCCGCGTACTGCGTCACCGTCGCGGGCTTCCTCGTCTCGGTGGTCCTGTGTACGCGGCTCAGCCCGGCTCCCCCGGCCGGGGGCGGGGAACGCCCCTCGCTGCGGGCGATCGCCGAGGGCGCCCGGTACGCGTGGAGCCGGCCGGTGCTGCTGGGCACGTACGCCGTCGATCTGGCGGCGATGTTCTTCGCGTTCCCGAACGCCATCCTGCCGTTCCTCGCCGACGAGCTGGACGCGGTGTGGGCGCTGGGCCTGATGTACGCGGCGGGCGCGGTCGGCTCGCTCGTGCTGGGGCTGACCAGCGGCTGGGTGTCGCGGGTACGGCGGCACGGGCTGCTGGTGGTGTCCGGGGCGGCCGTGTGGGGCCTGGCCATCGCGGCGGCCGGCTGGTCCACGGGGATCTGGGTCGTGCTGCTGTGCCTGGCGGCGGCGGGGGCGGGCGACATGCTGAGCGGGCTGGGCCGGGCCACGATCTGGAACCAGACGATCCCGGAGGGGCTGCGCGGGCGGCTCGCGGGCATCGAGGTGCTCTCGTACAGCGTCGGCCCGCAGCTCGGGCAGGTCCGGGCGGGCACGATGGCCGGGTGGACCGGCACCCGGCCGGCGTTCTGGAGCGGCGGCCTCGCCTGTGTGGCCTCGGTGGCGCTGCTGGCCGCGCTGCTGCCGAAGCTGATCTCCTACGACGCGGACACCGACGAGGACGCGCTGCGCCGGCGGGCCGCCCGGGAGGCGGATCCGGCCCCGCGGCCGGAGGGCGCCGCGGCCTGACGGACCGTACGGCCGCGCCGGACCCCAGGGGCCGTACCGCGCCCGAACGGCGGTGTCCGCGGTGCGCCCGGGCTTCGGGGCCGGGAGGGTGACGCCATGGGCGCATGGTGGTACCGCAACATCCTGGAGCCGGGGAAACTGCCCCTGCTGCTGGCCCTGTCCGCGTTCGTCGTGACCTTCGCCGTCACCCGGGTCATCACCCGCATGATCCGCGCCGGGAAGGGCCCGTTCCGCAACGTCACCCCGGGCGGTCTGCACGTACACCACGCCGTGCCCGGGGTGATCCTGATGACCGTGGGCGGGTTCACGGCCATCGCGGGCGGGCGGACGGGGTGGGGCGCCTGCCTCGCGGCCGTGCTGTTCGGCATGGGAACCGGCCTGGTGCTGGACGAGTTCGCGCTGATCCTGCACCTGAGCGACGTCTACTGGAGCAAGGAGGGGACCATCAGCATCGAGGTCGTGATCATGACCTCGGCGCTCGCGTCCCTGCTGCTGTGCGGTTTCCTGCCGCTCGGCGTGGACGGACTGACGCCGGACGAGGAGCAGAGCCGGCTGACCTTGGTGGGGACGGTGCTGTTCAACCTGCTGCTGGCCGTCGTCGCCCTGTTCAAGGGGAAGCCGCGGATGGCCGTGCTCGGGGTGATCGTCCCGCTGATCGCGCTGGTCGCGGCGGTGCGGCTGGCCCGGCCGGTCTCGCCGTGGGCGCGCCGCTTCTACCGGCGGCGGCCGAAGGCCCGGGCCCGGACCCTGAAGCGGGCCTACCACCACGACCGGCGCTGGAGCGGGCTGCGGCGGCGGGTCGACTACCTGATCGGCGGCGCGCCCAGCCCGTAGCGGAAGCGGACGGGCCGGGCGACACGCCGGGCCCGTCCGCCCCGGCTCACGCGGAGGTCGGGGCCGCGTCGAGCTCCCACGCGTGGCGCTTGAACTCCCGGCGGAAGTCCGTGTGGTCCTCCCACTGACGGGCGATGCCGCGCAGCACGTCCCAGTGGTGCTCCACCGACTGGTCGATGACGTTGCGCATCCGCTGGTCGGCCGTCTCCCGCTTCGCGATGAGCCCCTTCACCGCGGAGGCCTCCAGCACGCTGTTGCGCAGCGCGCGCAGCGCCCGGGAGGTGTCGTCCATCGCGAAACCGCGCTCACTTCCGGTCTCCGCGTCGAACAGCGGGGTCAGCCGCGCCTCGATGAACGCGGTGATCCGCTCGAAGTGCTGCACGTCCATCAGGGGTCTCCCTCTCCCGCCGTGCGCGCGCCCGGGGCGCGGCACGGCCCTTCGAAACTGCTCGGGGCCGAGCTCCGTTGCAGGATACGAGGTCGTGGTCACCGGCCTGCCACAGGTCCTCTTCAGGCGGAACCGGACATACTGCTGCCGTGAACGACAGGGTCGGTGCAGGACACCACCGCGCGCGTCCGCGCCGGAGCCGGTGGATCGGGGGCGCGGTGGCGCTGGCCGTCGCGGGGGTGGTGGCGGGCAGCGTGCTCACGTACTCCGGCGCTTCCTCCGACGCCGGTGACACGGGTGACACCGTACGGATCGACGTGGGCGCGGGCCGGGCGAAGGGCGCGCCGGTGGACGCGCAGACCGAACTGCCCACCGGCCCGGCTCCGGAGCTGAGGATCGCCGCGACGATCCCGGAGGACGGCAGCAAGGTGATGGTGACCACGCTCGCCGGGAAGAAGTCCGGTTTCACGGGCAAGGTGTGGCTGTGGCTGCCGCCGCAGTACAAGGAGGAGCGGTTCGCGCACAGCGGGTTCCCGGTGATGATCGCGCTGCCGGGCGGGCCGGGTTTCCCCGTCAACTACTGGATGGACCGCAACCTCAAGCTGGAGGCGAGCATCTCCCGCTGGTCGAAGGACGGCAGCAGTCTGCCGTTCATCCTGGCCATGCCGGTCCTCAACCCGCGGACGGACGGGAAGGAAGGCCTGTACTGGGACGGCAGCGACATCCCGGGGCAGCCCAGGATGGGGACCTGGCTGACGGAGGACGTGCCCGATCTGGTGCGGTCCGCCTTCCGGACCATCAAGTCCCGTGACGGGTGGGCCTTCATGGGCAGCTCGACCGGCGGCTTCGCCGGACTCAAGGCGGTGCTCCAGAAGCCGGACCGGTTCAAGGCCGTCATCGCCGGGGGGCCGGACATCCTGCCCGACTCCCGTCTGTGGCAGGGGCACCCGCGGGAGAAACTGGAGAACAGCCCGCCCTGGCTCGCGCAGCGGCTCATCGACCGGCACGGGCCCGAGGTCTACCTCGCGTTCCAGGTCGGCACCAAGGGAAGCGACATCCGCTGCCGCCCGCAGATCGAGAAGTTCATCGCGCGGTACGGGACCGGACCGGTGAAGACGCGGTTCCACATCGACGAGGGCGGCGGCCACAACGCGCGCACCTACGTCCCCGGCATGCACGACGGCGCGCTCATCCAGTGGGTCAGCGCCCACATGCGCGGCCCGGTCCCCGGCGCCTGACGCGGGGAAACGGGGAACGGGGAAACGGGGAACGCGGAAACCCCTTGGCCGCGGGGGCTCCGCCCGCGCTTGAATGCGGCCATGGAGAACCTGGTCTGGGACGAACTGCCCGAGGACGTACGCGCGCACGTGGACGGCCTGCTCGTGCGCGACCGCCGCATCATGGCGGTCAAGGCCGTCCGGGACGCCTGCCCCGAGCCCGCGCCCGGCATCCGGGAGTGCGTCGAGGTACTGGAGCGGCGCCGCGCCGTGCTCCTCAGCCGGAGAACGGAACCGGCGGGGTGACGGCCAGGACGGGCGGGGCCGGGGAGTCGTAGCGGTGTCCGCAGGGGTCGAAGACCAGGACCACCGGTTCGCCCGGGCGCTGGCGCCAGGAGATCCGCTCGGGCGCGACCGCGCACACCGGACAGCGGGGCAGCGGGCTCGGCCGGGCGCCACGGCACTCGGGCAGGGCCGCGAGCGACGGCGGCATGGGGTGCGGATCACGCATGGCGGCTCCCTGGTCCGGCAGTTGCACTCCAGGCACTGTGCCATGCCCGGGCCCGCCTCCGCACGGGCGAATCATCCAGTGTTCTGGCTGGTCAGAGGGAGGTCCACCAGGCCCAATGCGGTCGCCGGCGGGCACTTGGTGATCAAGCACCCCTCCGGTCGGCCTCGACCAGCCCCGATTCGTACGCGGCGATGACCGCCTGCGCCCGGTCGCGGACGCCCAGCTTGTTGAAGATGCCGGTGATGTGGTTCTTGACCGTGGAGATGCTGATGTCCAGTTCCGCGGCTATCTCGGCGTTGTCCAGGCCGCCGGCCAGCAGCCGCCAGATCTCCAGTTCGCGCGGGGTGAGCCCGGCGGACGGCACGGCCGTCGCGGGCCGGGGCTCGCGCGGGGAGGCCCGTACGTAGGTGGAGATCAGCCGGGTCAGCAGGCGCGGCGCGACGGCGGCCTCACCGGTGTGGACGGTGTGGACG
>NZ_JBHWBP010000489.1:0-4463 GCF_042735575.1 Streptomyces sp. NPDC059564
TTTAAAAACCACAACTTCATACACCTCTTGTGTGTGGTTTTGGGGGAGTGTGTTTTCTCACAAGCCCCCCCCCCCCCCGGGGCGCGCGCCCGGGGGGCCCGGGCCGTGGGCAGGACGCCGTCAGCGGGCGGCGGGGGTGAAGTGGAGAGGATGCCGCACGGTTTCCGGGCCGCGGACCCGGGTCCCGTGGACCACCAGCTCACATCCGGGCGCGACGCGGCAGTCGACGGTGCGGCCGTCGTTGGTGCCGAACGTCGCCGAGAGGGTGAGCGTCTCGTCGAGCCGGCCCTGGTCGGTGGTGGCCGGCGGCCGGCCCCGGGTGCGGCAGCCCTCGTACTCCGCGGAACCCACGGCGCACTCCACGACCACCGAGTGGTACTGCGGCTCGTAGCCCCGGCCCGTGACGTGCACGGACTGCCCGTCCACCAGCCCCTCGTACGGCTCCACCCGCACCGTCGGCGCCGCTTCGAGGGCGCCGTGCGGGCGGAAGCCCAGCGGAACGGTGGTGAGAACGGCCCCGGCGTTGTCCGTCAGCGCCAGCCGGCACGGGTGGGCGTCGGTCGCGGTGCGGCAGTCGAAGGAGCCCGACCCGGTGGCGAGCTGCGCGTAGAGCTTCTTCGGAGAAACCGGAAGTGTCCCATCCGGAAGCACCCGGAACTGCCGCCCGGTGTCCTCGTCACAGGCCCCCGCCACCGTATCCGGGGCACACAACTCGACCCACACGTACGCCTTGGCCGGCCCTCCCTTGACCGAGAACCCGACAACGTCCCCGTCCAACAACCCGACGGTCCGCTTCACGATCAACTGCGGCCCCACCGGCGCCGCCTGCGCGATCCCCCCAACCCCCGCAAAGACCACCGCCATCACCACCACACCACGGGCGAAATACCCCCACAACCTCATACCTTCCCCCCTCCAACCAACTCCATCCGACAGCAGGCATCCTCCAGCCCCCTCGAACCCCCCGACAAGAACACGTATCCAGCCGCCCGCACACACCGACGCCCGGCAGGGATACCCCTGCCGGGCGTCAACGCACACTGGCCCGAACGACGGATCAGCCGTCGTCCCTCACCGGCTCCAGGATCGCGACGCACTCCACGTGGTGCGTCATCGGGAAGAGGTCGAAGACGCGGAGGGTGCGGACCTTGTAGCCGTTGTCCTTGAAGTACGCCAGGTCGCGGGCCAGGGCCGCCGGGTCGCAGGCCACGTAGGCGATGCGGCGGGCGGAGAGGCCGGCGATGTGGCGGACCGTCTGCTTGCCGGCGCCCGCGCGCGGGGGGTCGAGGACGACGAGGTCGCACTCGGTGATGCCGGTCTTCGGGAGGATCTGCTCGACCTTGCCCTGCTCGACGCGGACCCGGGGGAAGTCCGCCAGGTTGTGGCGGGCGTCCTCGACGGCGCGCTTCGTCGTCTCGATGCCGAGCACGGCGCCCGTGTCGCCGAGCCGCTCCGCCAGCGCGCCCGCGAAGATGCCGACGCCGCAGTACAGGTCGAGGGCCATCTCGCCCTTGCGCGGCATCAGGCCCTGCATGACGGCCTTGATCAGGGTGTCGGCGGCCTGCGGGTGGACCTGCCAGAAGCCGCCCATGCCGACCCGGTACGTGCGGCCGTCGGCGCGCTCGCGGACGAAGGCGCGGCCGTGGACGCGGTGCACCCCGCCGTCCTTCTCCTCGACGCGGAGGACCGACACCGGCTTGTCCAGCTCGACGAGCGGCAGGCGGCCGCCCGGGCGCGGGGTGAGGACCACCTGGCGGTCGCCGGAGCCGGTTGCGGCGATGGCCTCCACCGTCTCCATCTGGGGCCAGTCCTGCTTCTCGATGCCCAGCTCGCTGACGCCGGGAGCGGCGATCATGCAGTGGTCGATCGGCTCGATGTCGTGCGAGCGGTGCTTGCGCAGGCCCACGACGCCGTCGTCGTCGATCGCGAACTGGACGCGGGTGCGCCACTGCGGCACCTGCCCCGCGGGCAGCTTGTCGCCCTCGGCCGGCATGACGGTGCCGTCCCAGCCGGCCTCCTCCGGGGTGAGCCCGGCGAGCCGCTTCAGCTGCTCGGCGACGACCTCGCCCTTGAGCCGGCGCTGGGCGCCCGGCTTGGCGTGCTGCCAGTCGCAGCCGCCGCACTTGCCGGGGCCGGCGTACGGGCAGGGCGCCTCGACGCGGTCCTTGGAGGCCTCCAGCACGGTGATCGCGTCGGCGCGCAGGAAGCGGGAGTCCTCCTCGCCCTCCGTCACGCGGGCGATGACCTTCTCGCCGGGCAGGGTGTGGCGGACGAACAGGACGCGGCCCTCGGCGGTGCGGGCGATGCAGTGGCCTCCGTGCGCGACGGGACCGACCTCGACCTCGTACTCCTCCCCGACCAGTGACTGCTTCTCGTTCTGCTCGGTCATGGTGGGGAGGCTCCAGAAGATCAAAGGAAAACGGCCGGACGACCGACCCACCAGTTTACGTGGATCTCGTCCGGCCGTTCACCACCGCCGGGCGGCGGGCGTCACTTGCCCGCCGGGTCCTTCGGACGCGGCCGCTGCGTGTCGACCGGCCCGCGGCGCACGGCGCCCGGCGCGTTCCAGTCCTGGCGCTTCTTGGCCCGCCGCTTGGCGAGCTCCGAGGACTCCAGCTGGTAGGGCACCGAGGTCACCATCACCCCGGGCGTGAACAGCAGCCGCCCCTTGAGGCGCAGCGCGCTCTGGTTGTGCAGCAGGTGCTCGTACCAGCGGCCGACCACGTACTCGGGGATGTACACGCTGACCGCGTCGCGCGGGTTCTCGCTGCGCAGCCCCTTCACGTACTCCACGACCGGCCGGGTGATCTCGCGGTAGGGCGAGTCGAGGATCTTCAGCGGGACGTTGATCCCGCGCCGCTCCCACTCGGCCTTCAGCGCCTTGGTCTCGTCCGCGTCGACGCTGATGCTGAGCGCCTCCAGGGTGTCCGAGCGGGTCAGCTTGGCGAAGGCCAGGGCGCGCAGGGTCGGCTTGTGGACCTTGGAGACCAGGACGATCGAGTGCACCCGGGACGGGCGCACGCTGTCGTCGCTGGGGCCCTCGGCCGCCGCGATCTCGTCGGCCACCCGGTCGTAGTGCTTCCGGATCGCCGTCATCGTCCCGTAGAAGATCAGCATGCCGAGGAGGGCGACCCAGGCGCCGTGGGTGAACTTGGTCGCCAGGACGACGACCAGCACCATGCCGGTGAAGAACGCGCCGAAGGTGTTGATCGCCCGCGAGCGCTGCATCCGGCGGCGTGCGGCCTGGTCCTTCTCGCTGCGCAGGTGGCGGTTCCAGTGCCGGACCATGCCGATCTGGCTGAGCGTGAAGGAGACGAACACGCCGACGATGTAGAGCTGGATCAGCTTGGTGGAGTCGGCGTCGTAGACCCACACCAGCAGGATGGCGGCGCCCGAGAGGAGCACGATGCCGTTCGAGAAGGCCAGCCGGTCGCCGCGGGTGTGCAGCTGGCGCGGCAGGTAGCGGTCCTGGGCGAGGATCGAGCCGAGCAGCGGGAAGCCGTTGTACGCGGTGTTGGCGGCCAGGAACAGGACGAGCGCGGTGGCGGTCGCGAGCACGATGAACAGGAAGCTGCCGTTGCCGAAGACGGCCTCGGCGACCTGGGAGATCACCGGGTGCTGGACGAATTCGGGGCCGACGGGTACGCCGTCCTCCAGCAGGTTGGTGGCCGGCGACTCGGCCATCCGCACGTCGGTGGCCATGGCCAGGCCGATGATCCCGCAGAACATGGTGACGGCCAGGCCGCCCATGAGGGCGAGCGTGGTGGCGGCGTTCTTGCTCTTGGGCTTGCGGAAGGCGGGGACGCCGTTGCTGATCGCCTCGACGCCGGTCAGGGCGGCACACCCGGAGGAGAAGGCCCGCAGCAGCAGGAAGACGAGCGCGAAACCGGCCAGCCCCTGGTGCTCGGCCTTGATCTCCAGGCCGGCCGTGGGGGCCTCCATCGTGTCGCCCATCACGAGACCGCGCCATGCGCCCCACGCGATCATCACGAAGACGGCACCGACGAACACGTACGTCGGAATGGCGAAGAGCTTCCCGGATTCCTTGACTCCGCGCAGATTCATCAGCGTGAGCAGCAGAATCATGATCACCGCCGAGAGCACCTTGTGCTCGATGACGAAATCGACGGCGGAGCCGAGATTCTCGACTCCGGAGGAGATCGATACGGCGACGGTGAGGACGTAGTCGACGAGCAGGGCGCTCGCCACGGTGAGGCCTGCCTTGGGCCCGAGGTTGGTGTTGGCGACCTCGTAGTCACCGCCGCCGCTCGGGTACGCGTGGACGTTCTGCCGGTATGAGGCGACCACCGTGAACATCAGCACGACGACCGCGAGCGCGATCCAGGGGCTGAAGTGGTACGCCGAGACACCCGCGATCGAAAGGACCAGCAGTACCTCGCCGGGGGCATATGCCACCGAGGAGAGCGGGTCGGATGCGAAGACAGGAAGGGCGATCCGCTTGG
>NZ_JBHWBP010000490.1:0-4463 GCF_042735575.1 Streptomyces sp. NPDC059564
GCCGGAGTCCCGGCGGGGACTGCGCCGGTGCTCCGGCCGGCGGGTCGCAACTCGGCCGTTCGAGTGGCGGGAGTAGGCCATTGCGGCCACCGGCAAGGGATCGGGCGGCATTCGCGGGTAGTTCAGCCGCCGTTCACGTACGGGCGGGAGCGTGTGCGCCGACGACCGTACGTCAGGCGCACCACCTCCCCACCCCTGGAGACCCGATGCCCCTCAGCCGCAGAGACTTCACCGCCCGCACCGTCATCGCCGGAGCGGGAGTCGCCCTCACCGGAACGGTCGGAGCCCTCGCCACCGCCCCCGGGGCCCTGGCCGCCGACGACGGCCCCCACCAGGAGGGTCGCGACGAGCACGGCCGCCCGCACGCCCCCGGCTACGGGCCGCTCCTGCCCGACCCGGCCGGACTGCTCGCGCTGCCCGCCGGGTTCACCTACCGCGTGATCACCCACAGCGGTGTCACCAGCCTCGACTCCGGCGAGAGCACCCCCTCCAACCACGACGGGACCGCCGCCTTCGAGGGGCACCACGGCGTCACCCTCCTCGTCAACAACCACGAGCTGAAGGGCCCGCGCGCCGGCTGGACGCACCCCGTCCCGCTCACCGAGGGCCTCGTCTACGACCCGGCCGCGGCCGGCGGCTGCACGGTCGTCGAGGTCCGGCGCGGCGGCGAGGTCGCCGAATGGGTGGGCATCGCCGGTACGTCGACCAACTGCGCGGGCGGGGCCACCCCCTGGGACACCTGGCTGACCTGCGAGGAGACCGAGGACCTGGCCGGCAAGAACGGCATGACCAAGGACCACGGCTACGTGTTCGAGGTCGACCCCCACGACCGCCGGGCCAACCGCGCCCCGAAGCCCGTCAAGGCCTTCGGCCGGTACGCGCACGAGGCCGTGGTCATCGACCCGCGCCAGGGCCACGCCTACCTGACGGAGGACGCCTCCGGCCCCAACGGGCTGCTCTACCGCTGGACCCCGCCGCACGGATTCCGGCACGGTCGCGGCAAGCTGCGTACCCTCGCCGATGACGCCGGGGTGCTCGCCGCCGCCAAGTGCTTCGACAGCTCGGGCCGTTTCGTCGACGACCTCTCGCGCGCGACGAAGACCGGCACCGTCTACGGGGTCGACTGGGTGGCCGTGGCCGACCGCGACGCGCGGACCGTGCCGGTGCGCAAGCAGTTCGGGGCGGGCGCCGTGACCCGGGCGCGCAAGCTGGAGGGCATGTGGTGGGCCGACGGGGGCACGTACTTCGTCTCCTCGTACGCCCGTGAGGAGAGCCCGGGCGCCGCGCACGACGGCCAGGTGTGGTTCTACGACCCGAAGCGGCGCACCATCCGCCTCGTCGTCCTGATCGGCGTGAACGCCGACCCGGCGGCCGACGGCGGCTACGACGGCCCCGACAACATCACCGTGTCGCCGTACGGGGGCCTGGTCATCGCCGAGGACGGCAGCGGCATCCAACACCTGCTGGGGGCCACCGAGTCGGGCCGGGTGTACCCGCTGGCGCGCAACGAGCTCAACAACGGGACCGCCGAGAGCCCCGAGTACTCGGAGTTCACCGGGGTCTGTTTCTCCCCGGACGGCCGGACCCTGTACGCCAACATCCAGGAGCCGGGCATCATGCTGGCCATCACCGGACCCTGGCGGCGCACCCGCTGACGCGCCGGGCCCCGCCCGCCCGGGCGGGGCCTGCCGGTCCGCGGCCCTACCAGTCCGCGGAGATGTCCTTGCGGGAGGCGGCGGCCCACTCCTCGAGCAGGAACTCGTACGCCTGCGCAGGCCACTCGCCATCCACCCGGGTCTCGACGAGGAGCCGTATCGCCTCGTTCGCCTCGGCGGCGGACGGGCGCGCGGGTCCCGCGGGCTGGAGTGTCTTCTGCATGGGTTCAAGGCTACGGGCGGGCACTGACAGCCACCTCCGGATTACGGGTGGCATCCATCACCCGGCCGCCGCCCCCGGTTGGGCCATGTGCCCGCCCACCTGCTCAGAGTGCCTGTGAGGCGGGCTTGACCATGCCGCGCACTGTGCGGGACTTCACAAAGTCGCCCAGGGCCGTCATCTCCCATTCGCCGGAGAACTGCTTGATGAGCTTGGCCATCATGACGCCGGTCTGCGGCTCGGCACTTGTGAGGTCGAAGCGCACCAGCTCCTCGCCGCTCGCCGCGTCGATGAGCCGGCAGTAGGCCTTGGCGACCTCGGTGAACTTCTGGCCGGAGAAGGAGTTCACCGTGAAGACCAGGCCGGTGGCCTCGGCGGGGAGCCGGCCGAGGTCCACGACGATCACCTCGTCGTCCCCGGCGCCCTCACCGGTGAGGTTGTCGCCGGAGTGCTTGATGGCGCCGCCCAGGATCGACAGCTTGCCGAAGTAGCAGCTGTCGATGTGGTTGCGTTGCGGGCCGTAGGCGATGACGGAGGCGTCGAGGTCGATGTCGGCGCCGCGGAACGCGGGCTCCCAGCCCAGACCCATCTTGACCTGGGACAACAGCGGGCGGCCGCCCTTGACCAGGGAGACCGTCTGGTTCTTCTGGAGGCTGACCCGGCCCTTGTCGAGGTTGATCTTCCCGGCGCCGAGGGGGGCGGGCGCCGGGGCGGCCGGCGGCGCGGCGGGCGCGGCCTGGGCGGGCGCGGGGCCGCCGAGCCAGGGGGAGACCGGGTGGGAGACCGGCGGGGCGGGCGGCGCCGGGGGCACGGGCGGGGCGGCCGGAGCAGCCGGGGCGGCGGCAGCGGCGGGTTCCTCGTCCACGGAGACCCCGAAGTCGGTCGCGATGCCGGCGAGGCCGTTGGCGTACCCCTGGCCGACCGCGCGCACCTTCCACACGCCGCCGCGCTGGTAGATCTCGACGACCACCAGCGCCGTCTCCGCGCCCAGCCGGGGCGGGGTGAAGGTGGCGATCACCGCTCCGCCGGCCGCGTCCCGCACGGTGGCGGTGGGCTCGACGCCCTGGAAGCTCTGCCCGGCGGCATCGGGGCTGGCGGTGACCACGATCCGCTCGATGCCGGGCGGCAGCGCGCCGGTGTCCACGGTGATCGAGTCGGGCGCCGACCCGCCGCCGGACCGGTAGCTCACACCGGGCCCGGACGGCTGGTTGTAGAAGATGAAGTCGGCGTCGGAACGCACCTTGCCGTCCGCCGTGAGGAGCAGGCCCGATACGTCGAGCCGCACCGGGGCAGCCACGTCCACCGTCACGCGGACGGTATTGAGCGGCAGGTTGGAACCAGGGGTCATAGCGGTCATGCCCCAAGAACGACCGGAGCCGCTTTGCCGTTCCCTTACCCTCGCTGGAGATTTCAGCGGCGGTTGCGGGGGTGGTTCCGGGCCGTGCGCTCGTTGCCGAACTTGTAGGAGCCGGTCCAGCGGGCCATCACCAGCTGCGCGTCCCCCGCCTCCACCTCGGCGAGGAACTTCTCGGCCCGGCCGCCCCGCAGGGTGCCCGCGGCGCGGCCCTGGTGGGTGATGAGGACGGTGCTGTCGTTGCGTGTCTCGTACGAGAACCCGTGCGGCTTCGGCATGGGCGCAGCCTGCCCCGCCGCGGGCGGAGCGGCAACGGAATTAGCGGCCTCCGGTCACCCGGCGGGGCACCCCCAGCGGATTGGCCTCGCGCAGCTCGGGCGGGAGCAGCGCGTCGGGTACCGACTGGTACACCACCGGGCGCAGCCAGCGCTCGATGGCGGTACCGCCGACGGAAGTGGAGTGGGAGGTGGCCGCCGGGTACGGGCCGCCGTGGTGCTGGGCCGGGGCCACCGCGACCCCCGTCGGCCAGCCGTTGACCACGATCCGTCCGGCCAGCTCCGTGACCAGCGCGATCAGCTCGGCGGCGGACGGGGAGCCGGAGGGACTCCCGGTGCCCTCCGTCTCGGCCGCCGCCAGCTGGAGGGTGGCGCTCAGGTTCCCGCCGAGCAGCCCCAGCACCCCGGCCGCCTCGGGCCCGTCGGCGTAGCGGACGACGACCGTCACCGGGCCGAAGCACTCCTCCAGGAGCACCTCGTAGGCCCCGCCCCGCAGCAGGTCCGCGGCCCGGACGCCGACGTAGCCCGCGCCGACGGCGTGCTCCCCGCCGGGCCCCGGCAGGACGGGCGCGGTGACGCCGGGCAGGGCGGCCCGCTCGCGGACCCCGGCGAGGAAGTTCTCCCGCATCCGGTGGTCGAGCAGGACCCCCGGCCCGGTCTCCCCGAGGGACTTCGCGAGGGCGCCGGTGAGCCGGTCGCCGTCGGGCCCCTCGGGGACCAGGACCAGGCCCGGCTTGACGCAGAACTGGCCCACGCCGAGGGTGACGGCGCCCGCGAGCCCGGTGCCGATCTCCTCCGCGCGCTCGGCGGCGGCCGCGGGGGTGACCACGACGGGGTTGAGGGAGCCGAGCTCGCCGTGGAAGGGGATGGGGACCGGGCGGGCGGCGGCCGCGTCGAACAGGGCCCGTCCGCCCCGGATGGAACCGGTGAATCCGGCGGCCGTGACGAGGGGGTGGCGC
>NZ_JBHWBP010000491.1:0-4459 GCF_042735575.1 Streptomyces sp. NPDC059564
CGGGTGTGGGCGGCCCCCCCCCCCCACCACCCCCCCGCGCGGGCCCGCCCGCCCCCCCACCGCCCGGGGGGGCCGGGCCGGTGCGCCCGGGCCCCCCCGGGTGGTTCAGTCGGTGGCTCGGCGGCTCACCGGCCGTCAGTGCATGACGGCCATGGCGAGCGCGCGGCGGGCGCGCAGCGAGACGCGCTCGGCCTTCCGCTGCATGCGCCGGGCGGCGACCAGGCGCAGGGCGTGACGCTCGGCGTCCACCTCACGCATGCGGTCGTCCATATGGGCACGAGCCAGGGCTTCTGGGATGAGTTGCATTTCGCGGGTCCTGTTCTGACGCGAGGTGATCGCGCCGGCGGTGATGAAGTCTGCGGTGGCGGAGCCGTGCGGCTGCTCGCTCGTGGTGGCGTGAGGGGACATGAGGGCCTGCTTCAAGGGGTCGTGCGTCAGGGGGCGGTCGATGGTTCCGATGGCGGTCATGCCGCTGCAACCGGGTTCTTGCGCGGACGGCCACGGGGACGCTTGCGCGCTACGACGACGCCCTGGACGAAGAGCTCTCCGCCCCAGACGCCCCAGGGCTCGCGGCGCTCCTTGGCGCCGGCGAGGCAGGCCTCGACCAGCGGGCAGGTGCCGCAGAGGGACTTGGCGTACTCGACGTCGGCCGGGGACTCGGCGAAGAAGACCTCGGGGTCGAAGGTGCGGCAGGGGACGGGCACGCCGAGGTTCTCGATGGCGTCGTCGAGCGCGGTGAGCGCGGTGAGGGGGGTCAAGGCTGAGTCCTCCGGGACTGCGGGCGGGGAGATCGTTTGGGTCTGCGGTACGGACGGGGCGTGCGCTTCGAGTTGCACGGTGTTTTCTTCCTCGTCTTGTTCGGCTAGTCGTTCCGGCCGGTCGGCCGGTCGCGGCTTGGTACCTGGTCTTGCCAGTCCCGAGGCCCCTTCACTCCGCCGTCCCCGTTCGGGGACAAACAGAAGGGCCGCGGATCCCGGGTGGGGTTCCGCGGCCCTGAAGGCGCCGGCCAGATCTCGCGATCAGGCTGGATCACTCCAGGGTTCGAGCCCGCGGAAGGCCCACATCAGGTGGTGCTGCTGCTTCTTCGTCTGCGTCTGGGATCCGGCACCGGCTGCGGCCGCGAAGCCATAGGCGCCATGCGCCTGGGCTTCCAGTACTGCCACCGGTGCCTGGGTCGGTCGCTCATTGCGCTCGCTGACCGGAAGGGTCGCCAGCAGGGCGGGACGGTCCGCGGCAATCGCGGACAGACCGGTACCCAGGATGGAGACGGAGCCGAGCAGGCAGGAAGCGTCGACCGAGCGATCGGTCATTTTGGTGAAGGTCATGAAGCTGGTCACTGGTCTCGCCTCCTCTCGGCGTCTCGGGGACTCGGCCCGGGGGCCTGTCCCATACGTATTCGGATAAGTACAGCACGGATCCCGGGCTTCGGAGAAGCCACCGTTTCCGTTGCTAAGAACCTATGGGGATTCGCTGGGCATGTGCAAACTATTTTTCCGACGAGTTTCTACGCGTCGTCAGGATCCGCGCCCTCAGGCTCCTGGCCTGCGCAGATGGCCAGCACGTCGGTCCCGTACCGCTCGAGCTTGCGGCCACCCACGCCGGAGATCATCGAGAGCTCCCCGGCCTCGGCGGGCGCGGCCTCCGCGATGGCCATCAGGGTCTTGTCCGTGAACACGCAGTACGCGGGCAGCCCCTGGGCCTTCGACTGGCCGGCGCGCCAGTCGCGCAGCCGCTCGTAGAGGCCCTCGTCCATGTCGGACGGGCAGTCCTCGCAGCGCATCAGCTTGATGTCCCCCGCCTCCGTCAGGGTCTTGCCGCAGACCCGGCACAGCACCGGTCCGCGGCGGCCGCGCTTGCGCGCCCCGCCCTCGGCCGGGGCGCCGACGCGGCTGGAGGGGGCCGCGGAGCCCGGCCGCAGGCCGTTGAGGAAACGGCTGGGGCGACGGGAGGCCCGGCCGCCCGGAGCCCGGGAGAGCGCCCAGGAGAGCGTCAGGTGGAGCCGGGCGCGGGTGACGCCGACGTACAGCAGGCGGCGCTCCTCCTCGACCTGCTCGTCGGTCTTGGCGTAGGTGATCGGCATCATGCCGTCGGTGAGGCCGACGAGGAACACGGCGTCCCACTCCAGGCCCTTCGCGGCGTGCAGCGAGGCGAGGGTGACGCCCTGGACGGTCGGCGCGTGCTGGGCGGCCTTGCGTTCGTCCAGCTCGACGGTGAGGTCGGACAGGGTCGCGCCGGGGCGGGCGCGGGCGAAGTCCTCGGCGAGGCGGACCAGCGCGGCCAGGGATTCCCACTGGTCGCGCACGGCACCGGAGCCGGCGGGCGGCTCGGCGGTCCAGCCGGTGGAGCTGAGCACGGCCCGGACCTGGGAGCCCAGTTCCACGACGTCTTCGAGCAGCGGGTCGTTGCTGCCCCCGGAGCGGGCGGCGCCGCGCAGGGCGAGGACGGCCTTCTGGACCTCGGCCCGCTCGAAGAACCGCTCGGCTCCGCGCAGCTGGTACGGGACTCCGGCGTCGGCCAGGGCCTGCTCGTACACCTCGGACTGGGCGTTGATGCGGTACAGGACGGCGATCTCCCCGGCCTGGACGCCCGCCGCGATCAGGTCCCGGACCCGGCCGGCGACGCCCTCGGCCTCGGCGGGCTCGTCGGGGTACTCGGCGTAGACCGGGGCGGGGCCGGGCTCGCGCTGGGAGATCAGCTCCAGGCGGTGCTCGGCGGCCCGGCCCTTGGCCTGGTTCAGCAGGCCGTTGGCGAGGTGCACCACCTGGGGGGTGGAGCGGTAGTCGCGGACCAGCTTGACCACGGTGGCCTGCGGGTAGCGGTTGCGGAAGTTCAGCAGGTGGTCGGGGGTGGCGCCGGTGAAGGAGTAGATGGTCTGGCTGGCGTCGCCGACGACGCAGAGGCTGTCGCGCTCGCCGAGCCACAGGTCGAGCAGGCGCTGCTGGAGCGGGCTGACGTCCTGGTACTCGTCCACCACGAAGTGCTGGTACTGGCTGCGGATCTGCTCGGCGATGTCGTGCCGGTCCTGGAGGATGCCGACGGTGAGCAGCAGCACGTCCTCGAAGTCGATCATGCCGCGGTCGCGCTTGAGCTGTTCGTACGTGCTGTAGATCTGGGCGGTCTCGGCCAGGTCCCGGGGGGCCTCGCGGCCGGCCTTGAGCGCGGCGGCCGGGTAGTCGGCGGGCACGGTCTGGGTGACCTTGGCCCACTCGATCTCGCCGGTGACGTCGCGCAGCTCGTTGCGGTCGAGGCGGATGCGGCAGCGCGCCCCGGCCTCGGCCACGAACTGGATCTTGCGCTCCAGCAGCCGGGGCACCTCGCCGCCGACGGCGCGCGGCCAGAAGTACTGGAGCTGGCGCAGGGCCGCCGAGTGGAAGGTCCGGGCCTGGACCCCGCCCGCGCCGAGGGTGCGCAGGCGGCCGCGCATCTCTCCGGCGGCGCGGTTGGTGAAGGTGACGGCGAGCACACTGGCCGGCATGAGCTGGCCGGAGCGGACCCCGTAGGCGATGCGGTGGGTGATGGCGCGGGTCTTGCCGGTACCGGCGCCCGCCAGCACGCACACCGGGCCGCGCAGGGTCGTGGCGACCTCGCGCTGCTCCGGGTCCAGGCCGAGGAGCACGGCGTCGGCATCGGCCGCGCCGGTGCCGGTGGCGGCCGGGAAGTCTGAGGGGTGCGTTGCTGCTGTCACCCCGCCATGCTGCCAGGTTCCGAGCGGCGGACGGGAAACTTGTCCACAGGTGAGGCCGTTCGTCACACCGCCCGGGGGACGGTCGGAGCGGGCCGGTACGGGCCGGTGCCGGGCAGTGCGCCGGTCCGCGCCCCTCGGCGCCGGTCCGCAGTCGGATCGGTCACACCGGCCGGCCGGGGCGGCCCCGCCGGGAATGGCGCGGCGATGGCGGACGTTCGAGTACTCGGATCAGCCGAGACCTCGATCCACCGAGACCTCACAGAGGAGCGAGCATGCAGGACACGGGCACCGTCACGATGTACAGCACGACCTGGTGCGGCTACTGCCGTCGGCTGAAGACCCAGCTGGACCGGGAAGGCATCGCGTACAACGAGATCAACATCGAGCTCGACCCCGCGTCCGCGAAGTTCGTCGAGCAGGCCAACGGCGGCAACCAGACCGTTCCGACCGTGCTCGTGAAGTCCTCCGCCGGCAACGAGTCCGTCATGACGAACCCGAGCCTGGCCCAGGTCAAGCAGGCCCTCGCCGTCTGACCCGGCTCGCGCGGCCGGCTCCCGGCGCACAGAGTGGCCCCCGCCGCGGCGGGGGCCTTCTGCGTGTCCGGGGGCCGCTCGGCCGCCCCGTCAGAGCGCCGCGGCCGGCTTCGGCAGGGGCTGGCCGTACCAGAGCTCGACCAGGCGGGCCGCGATGGAGATGCCCGACGGGGGCAGCACCTCGCCGGTCTCGATGGCGGCGCGCAGGTCCTCGCGGGAGAACCAGCGGGCCTCCTGGATC